>JAKSDM010000898.1 GCA_022360135.1 Pseudanabaenales cyanobacterium
GCATTGCCCACCAACCTGCATCCAGACACAGTTTATTGACCTCATCTCTCACTCAGTCAAAGGAGCAAATAGGATGGCGACTTCCGTAGATGACATCAAAAACAAGTATCCCATTCCCGTCTTTTACTACCGCGTCACCATTGGCGATAATGACGCGATCGCCTTTTCAGAGGTGTCGGGCCTGAATTTTCAGTATGAAACCATTACCTATAAGGATGGGCTGAGCTACAAAGATGGCCCCAAGTATATGCCGGGATTCTTTAATGTCGTAAACTTGACCCTACAAAAGGGCATTGTCAAGGCAGATAACTTCCTGCTGGACTGGTTTCAAACCATTCGCTTAAATACGGTTGAAAAGCGAGATGTGCGCATTGATTTGTTGAACGAGAACGGTGAAGCCACAGTCTCTTGGGTGGCCAAAGACGCCTTTCCCACCAAACTCGACGCCCCATCGTTTAATGCCTCAAGTAACGAGGTGGCGATTGAAAGTTTAGAACTGACAGCCACTTGGCTAGAAGTGAGTAATCCGGCCCTCTAATTGGCCCCTCTAATTGACATAATATCTGATGAGTGATTCGTTTCCTATTCCGGCTATTTCCTTGAGTGACAATCCTCCTGTAGGGTTTTACTTTATGGTCACCTTTCTGATTGGAGGATTTGTCCCCAACCTTCTGGATATCAGGTTTCAGAGGGTGTCTGGAATCTCATCCACTATGGAGACAACAGAGGTTAGAGAGGGAGGAGAAAATCTTTTTTCTCTCCGCTTGCCGACCCGGATGACCTATGGAAATTTAGTCCTAGAGCGGGGCATGGTGATTGGTTCTGCCCTCAATATAGAATTCAATCTGGCGATGAGTACGATGAGTTTTCAACCCGGAAATGTCCTGGTCATGTTGCTCAACGCCAACCATACGCCCGTGGCCAGTTGGCTATTTCAAGAAACCTATCCTCTACAATGGTCGGTTTCCGACCTGGATGCGAATCAAAGTTCCGTGGTGATTGACACAATGGAATTAGCGTATGCTCGCCTGCAAAGTTTGAGAATTTAAAAGTTTGAGGGTTTAGCAATGCCAGTTGAAATTAGAGAACTGATTATTCGCACCACTATTGTCAACAATTCCGGAAATACTGACAGCTCTACTCCTGAAGCCAGTTCTGGAGGAAATGACGCCATCATCTCAGCCTGTGTCGTCCAGGTCTTAAAAATACTAGAACGGAAAAGAGAACGATGACTGTATTAGGTGTTCTCCGAGGTCAAACCTTAGAAAAACTCAAGATCAAATCTTTCCCCACGGCAAAGCGGCAGGAGGGTGTGTTTGACTTCCTGATTAAGACCCATGAAGTCATGTTTAACCCTGAGTCATACTCCTTTTCATATACCAATGATTATCAAAAATATCAGGGCGTCAACACCAGTGGACGGACTGCTCAGTATACGTTAACCCGGTCCAGACAATTATCCTTAAAGTTGATAATTGATGACTCTAGCGCCATTGCAGGCTTATTCGCGGGGCTCTCCTCTGTGGGACCCTTTTCAAGAACGACTGTTCACGATCGGGTGGAAGAGTTTTTGAACTTCACAGCTCGTATGGATGGCGAGATCCATGCCCCTAGATATCTGCGGATAGAATGGGGCGATCTGCTATTTGACTGTCGATTAGAATCGGTCAATGTCAACTACACCTTATTTAGTCGCAGTGGAATTGCTATTCGGGCGGAACTGGATACGGTCTTTGTCGAAGACATTGAGGAGTCGAAACGGCTGAAGCAAGAAAATAAGACTTCTCCCGATTTAACCCATGCTCGAACTGTTACAAGTGGCGACAATTTACCCTTGATGACACATCGTATTTATCAAGATCCAAAATACTATATGCAGATTGCAAAAGCGAATAAACTCAATAATTTCAGAAAGCTTCAAACTGGAACTACACTCAAATTCCCCCCGATCATAAATAAATAAATTCAGATGACTGGCGCCATTACTGCAACAATCTTTAGCCAGGGTCCACATTTAAAAATCAAAACAAAGATGGATCCTAAATATGAACTCCTATATATTGATGTTTTAAAGGAGGTGAATCGGATACCGACTGCTCAAATCACCTTAAGAGATGGTGATGTAACTAAGCAAGAATTTAAAGTGAGTAATTCAGATTTCTTTGCACCTGGCCAAGAAATTGAAATTCAACTTCGCTATGAAGGGACAAGTAAAGATGAAACCATCTTTAAAGGAATTGTTGTAAAACATACCGTTGAAGCAAATTTGAACCAATCTCGCTTAAACCTTTGTTTAAAGGATGCCGCCATTAAACTGACAACTCAGCGGAAAAATGCGGTCTTTCCCCAAAAACAAGGTAGCAAGATAAAGGATAAAAAAATCATTGAGGATATTATTAAAGCACACCAATTGAAACTGGGAGAGGTTACGGACACGGATGTAGAACATCTAGAGATGGTGCAATTTTATTGTACTGATTGGGACTTTATCCTATCTCGGGCAGAAGTCAACAGCCTCTGGGTTGTGGTCGATGACGGCGAGATCACAGTCATGTCTCCTGAACTACTTGGGTCTGATCTAAGAGGGAGCGTGTCCTTTAGGGCTGAACATGGTCAAACTGTGATTTATGAGTTTGAGATGGAGGTGGATATTCAACATCAGTATGGGGTTGTACAAAGCCAGGCGTGGGATGTAAAAACGCAGAAATTATCAAAATTAACCCAAGCAAAAGACAAATACCCTCTTCCAGGCAACCTCAAGCCAGAAATCTTGGCGCCTGAAATCGGGGCCGACAGTTTTGACTTAATCACAAGTAGTGAATTAGTTCCGCTAGAACTGCAAGCGTGGGCAGACGCCAAAATGAATAAGGCTCGCCTGTCGATGTTAAGAGGACGAGTCAGTGTCCCTGGATTTGCCGGTATTAAGTTAGGGGAAGTGATGGAAATTGCTGGGGTGAGCGATCGCTTCAATGGCAGAACTCGAGTCACGGGCATTCGCCATCATGTCAGTCAAGATGGATGGAAAACGGACGTACAGTTTGGCTTATCCGCCAATTGGTTTTGCCAAAATCAAGATATTGTTGACACCCCGGCGGCGGGGCTAGTGCCCGCCATTAATGGTCTACAGATTGGCATTGTCGATCAGTATGTTGAAGATCCCGAGAAAAAACTCAGAGTGCGCGTTAAAGCGCCTACCCTGGCGAATACCGCGAATAAAGAAGGGGGTGTGGTTTGGGCGCGGTTAACGACTTTAGACGCCGGTCCAGCGAGAGGCGCATTCTTCAGGCCAGAACCCGGAGACGAAGTTGTCCTGGGTTTTCTCAACGATGACCCAAGGCAAGCCATTATTTTAGGCTCCATTTATAGTGAAAAAAACACACCTCCCCAAAAAGTGACGAAAGAGAATAGTGAAAAAGGAATTGTCACCAAAGAAAAATTAAAACTTCATTTTAACGACAAAGATAAATCAATTCGATTAGAAACCCCGGGAACTAATCGGATCATTCTGATTGACGAGGATGGCGCCATTTATATTGTGGATGAAAATAATAATCAATTCACCATGAATTCAGACGGTATCCAAGTCAGTAGCGATCAAGATATCGCGATTACCGCCAAAGGCAACATTACCCTTCAGGGAAAAAAAGTAGACGTTAAATAAGATGTTTGTTTATGACTAACCAGTCATTTCTTGGAACAGGATGGGCCTTTCCTCCAAAATTTGATCGAAGGACCGCTCAAGTGGACTTGGTTTCTGACGAAGACGATATCTTACAGAGCCTACATATCATTTTGTCCACTCGGCCTGGGGAACGGTTTATGCAGCCAGACTTTGGCTGTGAGCTGAGTCAGTTTCTGTTTGAGGAAATCCGCCAAGGAGTGATTACCAGCATCACCGGGGTGGTTTCTGATGCGCTGCTTTATCACGAACCCCGCATCAAAGTCGATCGCATTTATGTGGATGATAGCCAAGCAGAAACCGGATTATTGCTAATCAATATTGACTACACGATTCGCCAGACCAATACGCGATCAAATTTGGTTTACCCCTTCTACCTTCAGGAAGCACCCTACGCAGCCTAAGGGACTTGCGGATAAATAATGCAATGCACTCCTACCAATCCGCGACAGGACTGCTCAACAACTATCCGACTTTCTAGCCATGAAACATTATTGAGCTGCATATCCTTAACACGCAGCAAATACTAGATATCACAGGAAAAATTGCATAGATTTTCGAGGTGTCGCAATGGGAAAACAAGTGGCTGTTGAAGGAGATGTCCAAGCGATCGCCGGAACCACTCCGTACTCAGGCGCCGCCAATGGGACTTGGACAGCCATGCCGGTGCAGTATGTTTCCTACAGTCAATTAACCGTCAGTGGAAAGGCGGTGATCTATGAAGCAAAATGCAGATTTCTGTTTAGCGGCGCTAATCCGTCGGGCGCTCCAGTGGTGGGGCAGGAAGAGGTTAAGTTGGCGGCCCAAACCACTAAGTTACAGGGCAGTCTATCCCAGGTTTTGGTCACTGGCGACTCCGCCAATGGGCAATACGGCAACCAACTTAAGGTGACTGCAGCCAATAAGCTGGGGACGGGATAGGGTGTTGGGGATTAGCGGAAGAATAATGTTCCAGGAGATGGGGAGGCAGGGGAGATGGGGGGGATGGGGGAGATGGGGAGCCAGGGGAGGAGTAGGGTGGGCATTGCCCACATGGCTTATTTCAGTGCCATTCGGAGTAGGGTGGACATTGCCCACATGGCTTATTTCAGTGCCATTCGAGGCAGGGGGGGCAGGGGAGACAGGAGGGCAGGGGAGATGGGGGAGAGGGGGAGGCAGGGGAGGAGTAGGGTGGGTATTGCCCACATGGCTTATTTCAGTGCCATTCGAGGCAGGGGAGACAGGGGGGGATTAAGGAAAAGATGGGGGAGATGGGGAAAAGATGTGTTGTGTTTGGTGGATGGGGGGATGAGATGGTATTTAGCGGCAAATCTCTTTGCTTTAAACCTACTACTTTTGGGGAATGCAAAATGCAAAATACACTGTTCAAAATGGGTTTTGCATTGAATTATTTTGAATTCAAGCGCAGAGGGTATTGGGTATCGGGCCAAAATTGATTGATTTAATGCAACGCTTAAAATTGCAAATCTATGGAAGTTAAAGCGTCAGTTCTTAGAGATGGCGCCAGTCAACGCAGTCGATCGCTGCGATCGCTGGCTGCCGATTATATTTCTGTAGATGAACGGACGCTAGCCGATTGGATTCAATTCGCCCAAGCCTACGCCAAAGACCTGACCTATTTTAATTCGCTCAATCAACCCGAAGGAGACTGGTCTGCTTTTTTTGCCGGGGATGCTGAGGCCATTGCGGCTGCTGTGGAGTCGCTTGACGCCATGGAGGCAGCCAGTTTTGATCCTGGCGGCGCTTCGGCGACGCCCCTTGCTGCAGACATCCGGCGTGTGTTAGCCCAGCCCCATCTGGCCCTATTTTTGACCTGCTTAAAATTACTGAGATATCCCCAGCAACAATTTAAAGCCCTTACCCAGCGTCGATTGGACTTCTATTATCGGCGGATCCTGCGATTAGCGGAGAAAGCAGCGACGCCCGATCAAGCCCATGTGATTTTTTCCCTCGATCCCAATCAGACGGCGTCTGTCTTGGGAAAAGGGACTCGCTTGAGCGCCGGAACCGATGCGCAGGGGGGAGATTTGCACTATGCGGTAGATACCGATCTCTCCATTACCCAGGCTCAGGTCGCCAGTGTCAAAACCCTCTCAGTTGAGAAGGTCTATATTGATCTGGAAGTGATTCATTTAGCCGATGACCGGACGAATGAGGCATTTGAAAAGATGTTGCGCTGGGCGGTGGGGACGCCTAATCAAGGGGACGCCCTGCCCACATTTCCGCAGAATGATCCGGCCGGAGCGGCGATGGATATCTCAGCCCTTAATACCTTATTTCAGGCGATCAAGGATTACACCCTGGAGCAAGTCACCGCAGATCGGCAGCAGTACATTCTGAATCAGCTATGTTTCGCGACTTTAGATGATTTTCAGTTCTGTTTTGATGTGCATGCCCGCGAAATTGCTAAGCAACGAGGTGAACCCGACATCATTCCTCCCACCGATTTAGAATGGCGACAGGTTTATCGATTAGTTGAGAAAGCCTATCGCAAAAAAATCAACCGCGATCGCCGAACTCGCCTTAAACAAGAGCACCGCAGTCAGCAGTACAGCGATGCAGCAGCGGCTTTTCTGGGGCTATGGCGATTTGCCTTGGGCGATCCGGCGGCGGCGGATCCGCTGCCCCCCTTTCCCGACCAGCAGGCAGTTAATTTAAACGACCTGTTGACTGCTTTGGAGAGTCCCAACTCGGAGGAGGCCGCTCACTACGTTCAGGAATTTCTCTTTCTCAGCATCACAGATTTTCGGAAAATTATCGGCGTCCAGAGCCGCTTGGCGGCGGATTGGGATGCGCCGGAATGGGATGAAGTCTATCGCTTGTTAGAACGCGCCCAAACTCGGAAACGGGCCTTTACCTATCCCGCCATTGGCCGCACCGAAATTAAAGCCATTTGCGCCACAGCAGTGGCTGACGCCGAACCCAATCTGGTGTTGTCCTTGCCGCGATTTCATCCGTTTAGGGCGGAACCCATGGGAGCGTCTGAGGCGGTGCAGTCTTTAGGGGCGGCGATCGCCTCTCCCGTATTGCAGCTTCAGGCAGGAACCCGTGAGATTTGCCTGACTCTGGCTTGTTGGGCGGATAGCTTTAATCGCGGCATTCTGGAAGAACTCCTGGTTCAAGCAGACGCCCCCTTTGCCGTCGCCATCAGTAGTGAACAAGGATGGCTGTCGATTCAGCCAGAGCAGTTGCAGTTTAAGATGGGGGATTTTTTCTTAGAACCGCCCCTGGCGGACTATGGTCAGGCAGCGTTGGCCCCCCTTTACCAGACCCCCGACGCCACCTTTGAGGAGTCACGGGATTTAGGTCAGTATCTGCGATTTCAAGATGGCGGACTGTATCGCATTGACGCCGTGTTGAGCCCGACTCGAGTGCAGCTGGGCGCGGTCGGCTTTGTGGGGCCTAGTGACGGCATTGACCAGTACCCGACCCTTACCCTAGGCGGCGACAGCGTCGGCTTCAATTCTGTTCAACTCAGCGATGATCAACAGGAACTGATCGCCACCCGAGCCCGATTTAAGGCAGCGGATGTGGGGGCGTTCGTTGTCCTGGGGAATGGAGTGATTTACCAAATTGCCCAATTCGCCAATACCAGGCGGGTCAGTGTTCGCTATTGGGGTTATTTACCGGGAACTAGCCAGACTCGGAAATATGACCAAATTGCCTTTGCCGCCGCCCCGATCGCGAGATTGCCAGAACTAAGGCTGGAGGGGGTTGCTTTCACGTCTGAGGCGGATGCGGACAGCCAGTTTACCCCGAGGGATATTGGTTCCCTGTTAGCTTGGGTGAATGGCGAAATTTTTCAAGTAGCGGGATTGGTTAGCGATCGCGAAGCAACCGTGATCGCCGTGGGTCGAATTGGCCGATCGCCCGCCCCAGACGGCAAGGTTGAACAGTATTCCGCCTCTGGGATTTATCTCAATAGCTTGCAATTCAAATTCACCCTGGCGGCCACCCAGCCCGCTATTACTGCGCTGCCAGCGCCATCCAGCCTGA
>JAKSDM010001830.1 GCA_022360135.1 Pseudanabaenales cyanobacterium
CCACAAACCTAGGGATTGGGGCGATCGCTGCAGGGGAGGCGGGTCCGCTCCCTGTCGTTGCACCCGTCGGGGCATGATCGTCGGGCGAGCGCCCGACTGCTGCACCACATGGGTCAGCTCGTGGGCAAGTAAGTGTCGGCCCTGGCGGCTTTCTGGAGCGTAAGCGCCCTGGCGGAAAAAGATGTCTCGTCCGGTGGTAAACGCCTTGGCCTCTAGGGAGCGACTGAGGCGATCGCCTTCGGTGTCGGTATGAATGCGCACCGGACTAAAGTCTGTGTCAAAGACCTGTTCTAGCGGTGCGCGGACCTCAGCGGCGATCGCTTGCCCCCCGCCCTCGGCCCGTTGAATCTGGGTTTCAATGGCTGGATTAACCGCTAGACGAGGGGTTTCTCCCGACATCGCCATTCGTTGGACCGACTTATTTGGGCGCTTATCCAATTCGCCAATGATTTCGTATTTGCTGCCGTCTGGCTCTTTCCTAATCAGTTTCAGGGTTTTGAGTTTGTATTCGATTTTGAGGCGAGCAACATATTCCTCAACCCGGGCGACGCGAGCATCACGCTTGATGTAGCGCTTTAGCTTTTTCGCAACTTCCGGCAGAATATCATCCTGTGCGATTAGCTTGGCGTTAACGCTGAAATTGCCCCCCCTCTTCTTTTTGAACTTGAGCTTCTTCGTCAGCGAAACTTCGTTACTTGGGTCGCGCCAATCATCACTCTTGGATGACTTTTTGAATAGACTGCGCTGCAAGGTGGGCGCCGCTGAAGCGCCCGAAAGCGGCTGGCGTCGAACCTTAGTTTTTTTCTTTTGACGCGATGTGTCTGCAGTGGCTTTACCCCGCACGCCGTATTGCCGCTTGCCGCGTTTCGTTAACGTAATCAAGTCAAGATCATACTTTTGCTTGATCTCCGGCAATTCTTTTTCAACCGCGCCGGGATCGCGTTTTTCCTCAGCTAGGCGATCCACAGCAGCCATGGCGGAGCGCAGGCGATGCTCAGAATCATCAGCCTGATCGCCTTTGGCTGGTTCGTCCTTAGTCGGTTTTTTATCCTTAGCCGATTGTTGATCGTCGGGCCGTTCCTTGGTCCCTGATTTGCTGTCGGGCTGATCAGCCTTGCCAGATTTGGCGTCGGGTTTAGGTTTTTGACTGGTTGAGGCCTCAGCGGCAGGTTCACTCGTCTCTTTGGTAGAAGTCGCTTTTCCAGGGGGAGATCGATCGGATTTCTGGTCTGTGGCCGGTTTATCATCCGATTCCTCGGCGGGGTCATCTTTGTCCCCTTTACCTTTCCTCTTTTTAGCAACGGCGTCGCCTAGCCCCGCGACGCCGCCTTCCACCGCCCCAACCGGATCGAGCAACATGCCTACCTTGTCTAGCACTGTGCTGAGCCCTTTATCAACTGGCGTTCTGAGCGTCTCAACCACTTTGCCGATGCGCTGGGGAATGCCCCCCAATCCTAAGAGACTGACAAACAGACCTAGAACTAACGGTATGATGTTGGCAAGGGCGAATTCTACCGCCGTCGCAATCGGAGCCCAGGATTTAGAGACGATCGCGGAGAAGACGTTTCCGATCGCTTTCAGCACCTCAAAAATCATCTCTCGGTTATTAAACAAGAATATGATCACATCGATGATGGCCTTGGCGATTTTGAGGATGCCAGAAACCGGATTGAGCAAGCCGATAATCCATTGAATACCGGCGATCACCACCTCAGGTATGATCAGCTGGGTAACGAGGGCGGTGATAAATGCGCCCTTGATGCTAGAAAATACGGTCTTAATGAAGTCCCACAGCGCCATGACGCCTTTTGCCGGCAGCTCTGCGATCGCCTTGAAGAATCCAATCACATAGGCAGGCACCCCCAGTTCGTTCAGGCTGTCCATGATGTTTGACAGCGCCCCAACGCCCTGCTCAACCAGCATTTGCAATAGCTCTGACGCCCAGCTCGGCAACAGACTGGCGGCTAGACCCAGGATTGCATCTTTAGAAACCCCCAGGATCTGTAGCAGGATATCAATAATCCCCTGGAGGTCAAATTTATCGGGAAACTTAATCGATAGACCACTGCCCAGTAGCCATTCAAACAAGCCATTGATAATATGCTTCTTGATATTTTTGCCGAATTTCTTAAAGCCCTCGCCCACCCCCTTAAACAGGGCTTTTAGGACACCGCCGGGGTCGTCAACAAAGGCGTCTAAAAACTTACCGGCTTTTGAGCCAATCCCTGGAATCAGCTTGAGCGGCGGCTTCAAAATATTGAGCACCTGACGCAAAATCCATTTTGCGATTTTAAGCAGGGCCTTGCCAATCTTGCTGACCAGGCTGGCATTGGCCGCTTTGAGCGCTTCAATGCGCTCGTCAATCTCTTCTAAAGAGGCCTCATACTTGGCTTTGAGATCAGTCACCAGGGCAGTTTGCTTGTCGCGAATCGATTGCTCTAAGCCGTCAAATTGAGCCTGGACATTAGCGGCGGCTTCCGCCCCAAGCGATTGCAAATTTTGTGGCAGGGCCGTCACGTATTCTTGGACCCGTTGCCGACCGTGGTCGACCTCTGCTTTAGCTTTGGCGAGTCCTTCTTCAACAATGTCGGCAATCCGATAGACGCCTTCTCGCTGGACAGCCAGATAATCGTCTCGGGCGATTTCATAGATCTGGTTAACTTCATCGGGCAAGCCCGTAAATACCTTATTGATCGCCCACAGCGGCAAATTGAAAAACTTCTTCAGATAAAAGCGAATTTTGACATAAGACCAGCCCGTTTTCACTTCCATCCAAGGAATTAATAGGGGATGGCGCTCAAAATAGTAATCGTGTTTCCACTCTTTAAACAGTTGTTTTTGGCGCGCTTCAAAAACTGCTTTGGCTTGCTTGTCGGTGGCGGCGAACTCAGCCGCCACCTTGGCGTCCATGTCAGCCAAAATGCCGTTGACGTTGACTTTGGTCTCGTCGTAAATGGCCTGAATTTCTTGGCTAACTCGGCTGCGCTCGCTCTCATCCTGGAGTTGGGCTTCGTGCTGGGTGGCCCGGACGTTGGTAAACTCCTCCAGGCGG
>JAKSDM010000695.1 GCA_022360135.1 Pseudanabaenales cyanobacterium
AAATCTTTGGTCAGGCTTATTCTTCTCTGGTTTGGCGGCTGCAGGCTTGTTAAGCAGCGTCCTACCCTCTGTTGGCTTAGCTCAATCGACTTCGCCGGGACTGACTATCTTTGGGGGGGTTGATCCGGAGTATCGTCTGGCTTACACAATCCAGTACAACACTCGTCGCAGCCCCAGAGCGCGCTATTTCTTGAGGGTTCCGGCGAATAAACTTCGCGGCGACGTCGTAGAACTGGAAATTGCCTACCCTGAGAGGTTTACTGAGCTGCGAGGAGCGATTGACGCCGATAACATTGAAGTTCGGCTTGGTCGGGGACAAGGGGATGATCCGATATCGCTTGATGAAATTGTTTGGGACACCGAGAGGAGCAAGATCATCATCTACCCTGAGGAGCCCATTCCAGCTGACACTAGCCTCGTGATTGTGTTTTCCAAGGTGAGAAATCCCAATCGGATAAGTATTCACTATTTCAATTTAAAGGTGCTTTTTCAGGGGGATGTATTGCGTACCTTTGTCGGCATCTGGCCAGTTGAAGCGGGGGCTGAGTCTGGACCGAGGGATTGACAATTTTGGGTTTGAAGGCGTGTTAAGATTATAGACTGCTAGCTTTTTGACTGTACGCGGGACAGGAGAGTAACCTATGACCAAACGCACCCTTGGGGGGACTTGCCGTAAGCGCAAGAGAACATCTGGTTTTCGGGCGAGAATGCGAACCAAGACAGGCCAGCAGGTTATTAAGGCTCGTCGTCGCAAAGGTCGAACCCGCTTAGCTGTCTAGAGTTAGCGTTTAGCGTCGTTTCTCAATCAAATCAAGTCTAGAGGGTTTGATGAGTTTGACCTAGCGCTAAAGACTGAAATCATATGGAGAATGCTAAGGGTGGCCTTGCCGAGATCTAATCGCCTTAAGCATCGATGGGATTTCACAGCGGTCTATCGCTATGGCAAGCGTCTTTCAACTCAACACCTCTACGTAAGAGCTTTGGGTCCTTCTGAAAGGCCTGCCGATAGATTACAAAGCGAAACTGATAAACTGCCTCCCGCTCGTATTGGCATCTCTATTAGTCAAAAGGTGAGTAAGCGGGCAGTGATTCGTAATCGTATCAAGCGGCGGATTCGAGCAGCCTTACGGCATCTCCTTCCCCGGATGAGAAAAGGCTGGCGAATCGTTATCGTGGGTCGCACCCCTGTTGTTCAATGCGAATATTGCCAATTTTTGCAAGAATTAGAGCAGTCATTGGCAGATCTTGAGGTAATTGATGGGTATTAAAGAGGACGTTTTCTATGATGGGGGACCTCATATCGGGGACCTTATTATCAATTTGATGTTAGCATTCACTATCTTTTTCATTCCGTTGACGATTGGAGCGATTGTTCGAGCCCTGTGGCTGCGTTATCGCATCACCAGTCGGCGGATTTCGGTAACGGGTGGATGGCTAGGCCGCAATCGCACAGACATCGTCTATTCCGAAATCTCTAAAGTAGTTACTGTGCCTCGTGGCTTAGGTTTTTGGGGCGACATGGCGGTTACGCTCAAGGATGGCAGTCGCTTAGAACTAAGAGCAGTGCCTAAATTCCGTCAAGTTTACGATTACATCAATGAAAGAATTTCCCCCCCAGCTCGCGCCGTGGGCGGAGCCTTGGGGAGTTGAGAAGGGCCAAGGTATGGCAATTATAGAATTCATATCTACACAAGCAAAGCCTACCGCGATCGTTTTGCTTGTATAGATTCAGTTTCAACTGCTGCGGTATATATTCCAGAACCTTCCTGGACTGAGATACAGTTCCCCTAGGCGAGAATCACGATAGTTTTCCTTAACGATATGTTTAAATTCAGATAGATTAGAGTCAGGTTTCTTATCAGAGCGAGTCGTCGTTTAGTCATTGCGCGCATGTTCGGCATCGGATTTCTCACCAATAACATAATGTTGCCAATCCTGGACTTTTTCTACGGGATTGTGCCCAGTTACGGCTTAGCGATCGTGGCTCTGACCTTAGTAATTCGCTTTGCTCTCTTTCCCCTGAACGCGGGTTCTATTAGGAGCATGCGTCGGATGAAAGTGGCGCAGCCCGTTATGCAAAAGCGGGTTAAGGAGATTCAAGAGCGCTACAAAGACGAGCCTGCAAAATTGCAGGAGGAAATGGGGAAAGTCTACAAGGAATTTGGCAACCCCATCGGCGGCTGCTTCCCAGTTTTGTTGCAAATGCCCGTGTTGTTCGCCCTCTTCGCCACCCTGAGGGGATCGCCCTTTGCCGATCTAACTTATCCGATAAACTTACAGATTTTTCCCCAGGAAAAAATAGAGCAAATTCAGCCTCAGATCTTTTCCTCCAAACCTCAGACAATTTATATTGCTGATGGTGTCCATTTCCCAGTCTCTGCAACGATTCCCGGCGGTAATCGTCTGGTTGTGGGTGAACGGACCTCTATACAGCTGCAAACTGCTGAAGGTCAATCGCTTCAGACTTTGATTGCAGACTACGCTAAGGATATTGACCTCTCTCCTAAAGTAGAGGCGACTAAAGGGCAAGAGTTAGTTACGATTAACCCGGACGGCGGCATAGAGGCCCTCCAACCCGGAGAGGCTACTATTCAGGTGAAAGTGCCGGGCTTAGCCGCCAATAAAGGGTTTCTTTTCATCAAAGCATTGGGTCGGATTGGCGTCACTGAGGCAGATGGCACTATTCACTGGGATATCCTGGGTATGATTCTTTTCTTTGGGGCCAGTCTTTACATCAACCAAACCCTTTCGGGGCAAGGGCAACAAACTGATAATCCTCAGCAGAATACAGTTAACAAGCTAACCCCTGTGCTGTTCTCAGGAATGTTCCTATTTTTTCCCTTGCCTGCAGGTGTACTGATGTATATGGTGATTGCAAATATTTTTCAGACGCTGCAGACCTTTATCTTGTCGCGAGAACCCTTACCTGAGAATTTGCAGCAG
>JAKSDM010001278.1 GCA_022360135.1 Pseudanabaenales cyanobacterium
CACAAATGCTTCCCGAGAGAAAAATAAGACGGTGGTCGATTCCAAGGCGGCGGCTGAGGCGGGGAAACACTGGCCATCCAGAGCCGCTACCTCAGCAAAATGCTCTCCAGCCCCAAACATGTGCAGAATCTGTTCCTTACCGTCTGGCGACACCTTGAAGACCTTAACTCGCCCTGATCTGATAATGAAAAATCCACGCCCTGCCTCGCCTTCTGAAAAGATCAGCTCACCCTTACCATAGGTTTTGAGTACTGCAATCTTGGCGACGAGGTCAATACAATCACTCGATAAGCCTTGCCACAGTTGAGTTTTGGCTAAAAACGCCTGCAAGTCATTGAGGAATTCACTCACACTGACCATCTACCCGCTAACTGTACAAAAAGTTTAGCCAAATTTGACTTAAGTCAAGGTGTTTTGCCGGAGATCGTTTCACAATGAGCCTAAAAATCTAGGAGATACGGCCCATGTTTTGCGAACAGTGTGAACAAACCGCTAGCGGCGAAGGCTGTCACCAGTGGGGCGCTTGTGGAAAGAGCCCTCAGCTCAACGCCGTGCAGGACTTGTTGGTGTATTGTTTGAGGGGATTGGCTCCGGTGGCGCTCCATGCCTGTGAATTGGGGATTCCCACCCGCGAGGTTGATGTCTTTACCTGTGAGGCCCTCTTCGCCACCATGACCAATGTTAACTTTGATCCTAAACGCTTTACTCAGTACATTAAGCAGGCGATCGCCCACCGGCAAGCATTAAAGGCGCAGATTCAGCAGGTCACTGACACCCCGCCGATCTGGTCAGCTCTGTCTAGCTTTGAGCCAGATTTCAGTGAAAGTTTAGTTGAACAAGGTTTAGACGTAGGTCTCAAATTTATCGGCCAATCTGAGACTGACATCGATACCTTTTCACTAAAACTGACTACTCTCTATGGTGTCAAAGGAATGGCCTCCTACGCCTTTCACGCCCAGGAGTTGGGGCAAGAAGATGAACAGATCTATCACTTTTGTTACGAAGCCCTTACCGCCCTTGATCGCCAAGACCTCTCCCTAGAGGATTGGGTCGGTCTTGCCCTCAAGGTGGGGGAAACCAATTTGAGAGCGATGGAACTTTTAGATGGGGGCCATACCGGCGCCTATGGACATCCCGTTCCCACCGCTGTTCCCCTCAACCCCAAGCAGGGGAAAGCTATCCTGGTCTCTGGGCATGATATTAAGCAACTGGAAGCCCTGCTCAAACAAACGGCTAACCAGGGAATCACGGTCTACACTCATGGCGAACTCCTGCCTGCCCATGGGTATCCTCGTCTCAAACAAACCTACTTCCACTTATATGGGCATTATGGCACTGCTTGGCAGAACCAAACTCGTGATTTCGCCAAATTCCCAGGCGCGATCGTTATCACCACTAATTGTCTGATGCCCCCCCATGAAAATTATGAAGAGAAACTCTTCACCTTGGGACCCGTCGCCTATCCAGGTCTCAACGCCCTCCCCAAGTTGGCGGATGGGACGCCAGACTTTGCCCCTGTGATTCAGAAAACACTTGCTCTCTCTGGATTTACAAAGGATGAAGCGCCCCGTCAAGTGATCACCGGATTTGCTAGGAATGCAGTCCTGAGTGTGGCGGATCAGGTCATTGCTGCGGTGAAGGCCGGTAAGCTTCGCCATATTTTCTTAGTGGGCGGTTGTGATGGCGCTAAACCCGATCGCAACTATTACACTAAGTTCGTAGAAAAAGTCCCCGATGACTGTGTGGTTTTAACCCTAGCCTGTGGCAAGTTCCGCTTCTTTGACCATGAGTTGGGTAAGATTGGCGATCTGCCCCGTCTGATGGATATTGGGCAATGTAATGATGCCTACTCAGCGATCCAGATTGCCCTGGGCTTGGCCAATGCCCTGGATACAGATGTCAATGCATTGCCATTGTCCCTGATCCTATCCTGGTATGAACAAAAAGCGGTGGCTATTCTGTTAACACTGTTGCATCTGGGAATTCGGGATATTCGTTTAGGGCCAACTTTACCCGCGTTTATTTCCCCCAATGTGTTCAAGCTGCTCTCGAAACAGTACAACCTCCAACCGATTACGACCCCTGATCAGGACTTAGCAGCTTGTCTCCAGTAGGGTGAATCCTCTTAGTCAATAATTAGCGGCGTTATGCCGAGTACAGGGCTAAGAAAGCAGGCTCAACATATAGAATTCTCACTTGGGTTGAACACATCTCGTGAAGGCGGGGTGTAGGGTGTAGTCAATGCAATTGAGAAATGCTATATTTTGTCCGAATCCTTTGATAAGGTCATGTATTGGTCACGCAGCACCCGGCGCATAACCT
Source organism: Pseudanabaenales cyanobacterium (assembly GCA_022360135.1). Taxonomy (GTDB): domain Bacteria; phylum Cyanobacteriota; class Cyanobacteriia; order Phormidesmidales; family Phormidesmidaceae; genus JAKSDM01. The sequence goes on from JAKSDM010001278.1 coordinate 2,323, forward strand.
TGTTGGAGGCAGTGCGAGGCAATGTCTCGATAATCATCAACTGGTGAATTTTGAACAGGGGATTGAGATGTTGCCGGACTGCGGTCTGTAGGGAAGCCCTAAGCGTTGCTTTATGCTTTTGAGCTGCGGGTGTGACTACCGCGTAGATGACCAGCTGACTCGGTCCTCCATCGGCGGGAGAAACTGCGATCGCAGCTGTTTCCCGAATCCCCGCCTCAGCATTGAGAAGCTGTTCAATCTCAACCGAACTCACCTTGACACCCCTCAGGTTCATGGTGTCGTCGACTCGGCCATGGGCGCGGTAGTAGCCGTTGGAGAGGCGTTCCATGTGGTCGCCGTGACGGCGGAGGGGGGAAGGGGGGAGGGGGGGAGGGGGAGTGTTGGCAAAGTATATTGGGTGGTGATCTTGGTTTAAGAGTTCGGTGGAGAGTCCGATGGATGGGGGGATGATGAACATCTCGCCTTTGTCAGCAGGCTGGTTGTCTGGGTTGAGGATAAGAATGTCCAACCCCAGGGCGGGGGTGGTAAAGGTAGAGGGGACAGCGGGTTGAACCCGAGTACCGGTGATATAACCGCCGCCGATTTCGGTGCCGCCGCAGTATTCGATAATGGGTCGGTAGCCAGCCAGAGACATGAGGAAGAACATATCCTCTGGATTGGAACACTCGCCGGTGGAACTGAATGCTTTGATAGAACTCCAGTCAAGCCCATGCATACAAGATTTGGTTTTCCAGGCGCTGACTATACTTGGCACAACCCCCAGCATTGTCACCTGAGCCTCCTGGATGAACTGACCCAACCCCCGCTCTGTAGGAACTCCGTAATAGAGGGCGATGGCGGCTTGATTAATCAGGCTGGCGTAGATCAGCCAGGGGCCCATCATCCAGCCCAGTTTGGTCGGCCAAGCGACCACGTCTCCAGGTTGAATGTCTTGGTGCAGGTGGCCGTCAACGGCGCATTTGATCGGGGTGGTTTGGGTCCAGGGAATCGCCTTAGGCTCTCCTGTGGTGCCTGAGGAGAAGAGGATATTGGTGTAAGCGCCTGGAGCGCAAGAGATGGCGTCGAAGCGCTGATAGGGACTGAGAAAATCCTGCCATGTTAGATCTCCCTGGCGCAACTCAAGGGATGGGGGCAAACCGCTGGCTAACACGATCGCTTTAGGCGCGCTCGCGTTGATCACTTTAGCGTAGAGAGGCAACTGCTTGCCAGCCCGCTGGATCACAGTTTGAGTGAAGATGCCTTTTGCCCCGGATAGGTGCAGTCGCATGGCGATTTCATCAGCAGCGAAACTGTCGGCGATGGAAACCACGATGCAGCCAGCTTTGACAATCCCCAGGTAAATGGCGACAGAGTCTACAGTCATGGACATGGCAATGGCGATTGCATCCCCCGGCTGAAAACCGGCATCGACCAGTCCATTAGCGACTCGGTTGGTAAGGGCGTGGAGTTCCCCATAGGTGAGGGTGGAAAGCGCGCCTGTTTCCGGTTGGAAGACTATGGCGGGGGCGTTTTCAGGAGCCTGAAAACAACTTTCAGCAATATTGAGACGGGCGTCCACTAACCATTGAGGCGCCTCCCAACCGTTGGCAAAATCTACGATCTCAGTATATTTCTCCCAGAAGCGAATCCCCAGCCGTTGAATCATCACCTCCCAGAACTCGGCGCGATGCTGGATCGACCAGGTATGGAGTTCTGGATAGGATTCCACCTTCAACTTATGCATCAAGGCGGCAATATTTGTAGCCTGGATTTGTTCATCGGTGGGAAACCAGGCCGGGGCTGGCCCCTGACCTGTATCCCAGTCAGAAAAGGTGGTTTCATAGAGAAGTTGGTGCAATGGAAAGGGATGGTCAGGTTTGAGCAGGTGTTGGGTGAGACGCCGCCAACAGTCTGCAGCCGGTAGGGAAGCCAGCCACTGATTGATCGGTGGCAGCATTGCAGCGGCTGTGTCTTCCTCAACACCGCAAGTAACAATTTGTTGGAGCGAGAGATGTTTCGCCATCGCTGTTCCCCCTTCTGAAGCGCTTAATAGGGACTCTATGTCAATAATTCTAGGGCTAAACTACTAGCCCATAGGACTTTGGGAAATACATTGGTGACAAGTTAAGGTTGCGGAATATTTGTCAAGCAGGAGTAAAAAACATGTAAAACTCATAGCAGACAAGGAATTGGGGGATTGTAAGCTAGTGAGTCGTAGCAACCGTGACCATGCCAAAAAGCAGCATCGCCCG
>JAKSDM010000225.1 GCA_022360135.1 Pseudanabaenales cyanobacterium
GACGGTTGCCGCCCTCGGGGCTCTGACCCTAGATACCTGTCTGAAACAGCAAGCTCAGCCTGAAGCAAAACTGTCAGGGTTGTCCAAACGCTTTCAGACAAAGCTGGCTAGTACTTTAGAAACCCCTTGGCTGATCGCATTGAGCGAGGATTTTCGCTGGTCAACAACTGAGGGGAATCAACCCGGTTCGATGCTGCGGTTGATGAACCAATATATGAACCAGGTATCGAAGTCAGCCATCGGTCGTCCAGGGGTATGGCAATTGCAACCCGATAGGACACAGAGTCAATCTTCCTGGAGCCCTACTATAGGAACATGATGATCTAACAACTTCTCGAATTCTTCTCGATTCGCTCCTAACGCTAAGAGACGGACAGGTCAGACCCATTCCTATCCATTCACAGGAATGATTTATGACCGTCTCTCAGACCTTAGCGGTTGTCGCTTTCCTGCCCGTCAAGATTATCGCTTACGGTTGCAAACTTGGGGTCGACAAATTGGTCAAAATCTGGCGGCCAAGGGCGCACTAGAGCGGTTCAGTGTGGACCTCATGGCCGTCAGAAATGCCGATCGCTATCGCTAGAATTGCCAGGCGATTGCAATCAATCTACGGAAGGATCGAGCAAACCACCCGTACTGGAGCAAAGTTTCTATTCAACCTGCCTAATCCATAGAGACGGCGTCTACATCAATCGTCTCTTTTACATTAGTCTCTCCGATGCTAGTCTCTCTAACGCTGGCGTCGCGCTCAACTTGGGAGTCCATCTGAGGTTGAGGATTGATTCGCTCCATCCACCACTGGAATAGCCCAGACAAAAGGAGAGTTAACAAAACCACATCGTCAATTTGTCCCAGCAGTGGAAAGAAGTCCGGTGCAATATCAAACGGACTCACCAGATAAATCAGGGAGCCCAGAATAACCCAACCGCGATATCGAGGATTGGCCAACAAGCTTTGATACCAGCGATAGACCAATTGAACAGGGGATCTCATTAGATTTTCAGAAATTGCTGCTTTCAGGGGGAGAATCGAACTAGATGACCAATCTGTCCTGATCATATCGAATCTACCCCCATTGCTGCTCTGCAAAGATCAGCGAATCATCATTCAAATTTCTAGGCCGATCATTGGCTCAAAAGGGATTCAGAGCCCTGACCCGGCACATTCGCTTAGCGTGGAGGAAGGCGAGAGGTGTTACGGTTCAACAATAGCGCCCATAAATAGAATGGCCCCTGTAGAATTATCTCGAATCGCGATGAAAAACGGCTGATCCACAATCATCTCGAAAGCAGGCTCCGGCTCTGGAGAAACAGACGTCACAGTCATACCGATAGAGGTTGAACCCGCCGCTTCCGTCCCCTCTTCATTCACTTCTATAAACGTTTTGTGTTGTACCTGGCTGATAAAAGTGGAATCAGGGCTTAGTTTAGCGAAATTTGCCCGAGTCGGGTCAAAGGCAATCCCCATACCGAGAGTTTCAAGTATGGGCTTGAGTCCCGTCTCATATTCGAACTGAAAACGAGGCAGCTTGATGGCGCCGGGGCGACGACCAAACTGGGTCATCCAATCTGACCAGGCTTCAGCGCTCAGACTGGACTGAAAGTCCGCCAGACTAGAGTGCTGTTTAGGCAGAAACACGTAGAGGCTTAACCCGCCGTCGCCATAAGGCAAGCTTACCGCCTGAAACTGATCGGTTTCATAGTAAAGATACTGATCTTCCTGAGACATCTGGAGATGTGGCTTGGTAGAGCCGTTCAGAAGATGGAAGGGTTGCTCGGTCGTCCGTTCCGGATCGAAGGCATTCGTCCAGTTACCCTTGAAATAAACTGCGTTAATCACAAATAACACCTGGTCGGGTGAAATCTGATTGACCATTTGGGAAATTTTTCCCTCAGTTTTCTCAGCCACCCAAGCATTGATGATCCCCGGTGCTGAGGGATTGCCAAAGTCCAGATTGGTTGCCTCTGCGTTATAGAACTCAGTCACTTGCTCGACAAATGCCGGATATAGCGAGAACCCTTGTCGCACCCAAAGTGAATTGGCAATGTCAACCCGCACCTCTGGATCCGGAGTTGCGAGGGTATTGCTTAGCGATGCGATCGCCGCATTCACCGCCTCTGGGCTCAGGCTTGGGAGCGCCAAGGTCTGAGCTATCGCTTGCTGAGTATCGCCATCTGCCCCGTTGTAGACCATCGAAAGTGCGATCGCCACACTGACGGGAGAAATCAAGATATTTTGATCGCCCTCTACCTGCAAAATCGCCGCAAAGAGGTTCAACCCAAACTGAGTTTGGGTCTCAACCAAGCGGGGGTCTATGGCTAAATCCGATGGCTGAACTACGGTCAACGTCTCCTCCGGCGCAGCACCCACAAGCACATCTATAGACGCCGACTGGCGGACATCGCTCGTACATCCCCACAACCCTAGCAACAGGATCCAGCCAATCAAGATAGGTCTGAGGCATTTTATAGTATTCTGGTCCACGTTATCATCTCCGATGAGACCGGGATTCTTTTCCTAAGATGACATCAATAGGCTTGAGGTTCGCGACTGTTACAGTTTTGAAACCCATGAGAGCTGAAAATTGGCGATTGGCGGCGTCAATCCCCCCTTAACCTTAACTCACGCTGTCAACCCATCATGTAACCTAGAACGCTTCAGTTCAATTCGCGGGGACTGCCCACCAGGCTAATGCATAGGGTTGAAGCCACTCATCATTGACTTGCTGACGGTAAACTACTCGTAGTTTATAGCGCCCGGTTTCTGGAATCGCAAAGAAGATGTGCTCCACACTATCCGTATCGCTAACTGAAGACCAGATACTATCGGCAATGTCAGTGTCTTCAGCCCGCATCAAGTAGAGGTCCATATTATTCAATCCTCGGTCCTCAAAGGTGTCGCCAAGGTCGTACAAGCCATTTTCATTGGCATCGTTCAGAACCACCAATCGCTCCCAAGCCAGCGTGGCTGAGATGAAACTATGGGCTTGCAAAGGCTGCTCAAACACATAATCGTGGAACAATTCCGCTGGCTCGGAGCGCGGCAGATCCGTAGGCGGCACGGGTGATTCAATGGCGTCATAGTTCCAGCCAATAACTGGCGCCAGTGAGGCTGGACGCCATTGGCCTGGATTAAACTGTTGATAAGCTCTATACGCATTCAGATGACCCGTGCCTAGTTCAGCATGCAAGGGAATCTTGGGATCGCGATAGGCATCTGACTCCAGCCAATTACGGTTGCTTTCATCTAACAGCGTCCGAGCCATATCCAACCGATGGCCATCTCCTTGATCTTCCAATTTGTCAGCGGAGTTCAACAGCACTGCCTTCATCACCATAGGGCGGCGAGAATCGATACTCCAATTAGCCAGTCCAGCTCGAAATTGGCGATCGCCCAACTCCTGTAACAAAGCCACAGTCGCTACTACATGGGGAGCCGCAAAGCTGGTGCCGCTGCTGGCGCTGACACTACCATCAGGATTAATCATTTCAATATAGTTACCTGGCGCCACTAAGCTGATAGAACGGCGAGACCCCAGGTTAGACTCTGGCTGCGAACTCCGAAAAGGACGAAACGTCGGTTCACTGCCCATATTGGCAAAATCTAACTTAACAAAGCGGCCTTCTATCCGAGTTGAATAGGCCACATTGATTCCGTTGAAATTATCTGTCGGGATGGGAATACCGCCATTACCTTGGTTGCCAGCAATCACATAGAGAACATCATGCACCCGCTCCGACCAATCAATACATTGGGTCAGCAGTGAATTGCCATCTAAACTCGGATTCGTCCGGGTATCCCCCTCCAAAGACTCTCCAAAGCTAAAGTTCATCGCCCGCACATCCCCTCCATTTTGCAACGCCACATGCTGGGAAGCGAGACATTCTTCTGGCTGTCCAGCCTGTTCTGGAAGAGAACCAACCGCCGCTGAATAGAGGGAAGCGTCCGGAGCCACCCCGGTCAGGCGCTTGTCTTGTGAAACCATCACACTGGCAACATTAGTCGCATGTAAGTCCACCAATTCATTAGCGGTGGGTTGAGCATCGCGGAAAAAAATCCCCCCCACCGAGATTGGCAGCCCTTCAAAAGCCACCTTATCTAGGCCAAATTGACTGGGACGACCAATTTCCACCTGACCAATGGCAATCTTACGACCGGTCAGATGATAAGGGGCTTGATGGAGCCGCAGGGCGTCAATGCCATCTGCTCCAACAGAGGTTGATAAAGCAAGCACAGGAAGACCAACCAAACTTAGACCGATGCCGCCGCCAATCCACCCAAACCGATGCTGCAACATTTGCCAGATCAAGGAGCCAAGACGATTAGTCATACAAAATGCCAGGGGTTAAATGGGTCATTGGAGATATCTGTAGACGCTTCAATTGTAAGAAATCTGTTTAGAAAGGGCTTCAACCTAAGGTAGAAAATCCTCCCTGATATATAGCAATTCTTACTTGGATTGAACACATCTCGGCAAGGTGGGGGTGGAATATAGGGTGTAGAGTGTAGTCAATGCAATTGAAAATCGATATCGAACTCAGAATCCAGAATTCAGAATTCAGAATGGTTCGGGTGCAATTAATCAAGTATTGAATTGCTGGGATGAAAATAAAGATTTTGTTACGATATATACGATGAAGGAGACAGGAGAAACCGCCCGCTATGACTCAAATGAAATCCCAAAAACCGATTGTGATTGCTCCCTCGATTCTATCGGCCGACTTTAGTCGTCTGGGAGAAGAAATTCGCGCAGCCGATGAAGCTGGAGCAGACTGGATTCACGTAGACGTGATGGATGGCCGGTTTGTCCCTAATATCACAATTGGGCCGCTGATCGTTAAGGCCATTCGCCCTATCACCCAAAAGCCTCTTGACGTCCACCTAATGATCGTGGAGCCAGAGAAATATGTAGAAGACTTCGCCAAAGCGGGCGCCGACATTATCTCCGTACACGCAGAACACAATGCCTCACCGCACCTGCACCGCACCCTCTCCCAGATTAAAGAATTGGGTAAGCAAGCGGGTGTTGTTTTGAATCCATCTACTCCCCTTTCCCTGATTGAATATGTGCTGGAGCTATGCGATTTAGTTCTGCTGATGAGTGTCAATCCTGGCTTCGGGGGTCAAAGCTTCATCCCTGAAATCGTTCCTAAAGTTCGTCAACTCCGCCAGATGTGTGATGAGCGGGGAGTGGATCCCTGGATTGAAGTAGACGGCGGCCTAAAAGTGAACAATACCTGGCAGGTGTTGGAAGCTGGAGCCAATGCAATCGTAGCTGGATCAGCCGTGTTCAAAGCTTCCGATTACGCTGAAGCTATCAACGGCATCCGCAATAGCAAGCGGCCTACTCCCGAACTCGCTGCGGTCTAATGGTTTCCTTTCCGACAGAAACCTAAAACAGCATCAATTTTGAGTAAATGCGATCGCTGTCGAGCGATCGCATTTACTCATCTCTGTCAGGCAGAAGCATCCTTTTCGCTTTACTCATCAGGCTGCAATCCTGTACTATGATGACAGTCTTCATTACCTAATCTACATTGATGCCTTTAAACCTCAATGCAGTTGAGGCTGGTTTCAGAATATCTGCTGATTAAACCTTGATTACACGCAGCCCGAATAGGCTACAGAATGCGATTTATCACTGATGTCACACGAAATCAGGCTCTGTAGAGTAGATATATGAATTAGAAGGGCTTGGCTTTACTCAAAATTTATAGTCTAGGCTCAGCCATCTCTAGACTAAATAAATGGTTAATGCAATCGTAAAACGTCTATGTACTCCATCGACAAAACAATTGACAAAATCTTCACTACTCGAAGAATCACACGGTATGATCAGCGTTTGTTGATGACGCTTTTTTCTCAAGGCGACTTAAGCGACAGTGACAAAGCACTCATCAATCGTGTCTATGAAGCACTGACTCAGGGACAGTTAAGAGTTGTGGAATAAACCTTCTCCCATTCTATAGGTCTTAGGACGCTAGTAACAACATATCAGTTCGCCATAAATGGGCGCGACAAATCAGAGGGCTATATTTGGCAATTAGTTGCTTTTGCTCAGGATTAGGAATTCTGTTGGCTGCATCATATTTAGCGATTGCAGCCGCAATGTTACGGGCTTCTCTTCGAGGCACGCCTATTTGAATGAGCTTTTGCCAATAGCAGACGCCTATTTTTTTGACGTAAGCATTGAGTTGATTTCTGGACGCTTGATTGACTTCTGTATAAGTAGATTGGAAACAGCATTGGGGGGACATAGCGATGATTACGGAACTCGATAGTTAAACTATCCTGCTTTTGTCCAGATAATACCGTGATTCCATCCCCAGGCAAATTGTGATCATGCAGTTTCGATCAAGTGATACGAACCCCCAAAGGTTTGTGATTTCAAATCTCTAATCGTGTGACTCAGATTACACGACATTTTTAATGTAAGGCAGCAATCATCAACAGGGAACAGCGAAGGAGTTAACTGGATGAACCATCCCATCATCAATTGCCGCCACGAAAAAAGGCGAAAAGGAAGATTGATTATCCCTTTCTCCTTTTTCCCTTAGCTCCTAAACTACAATGGGAGGCTATTCAATTGACGCTGTCCTGAGCACTGTTTACTTACCCAGCACCCTGCCAAGACTTTCACTGATGGTCTTGAGCAGTTCTTCAACAGCCTCCTTGATCTCATGCCAAGCCTCATCTGCAACATTTGCAATATCTTTTAGCCTAACCTGAGCAGTCTCCAAATGCTTTTCAAGCTGCTCAATTTCTTCGTGTTGAGCCTGTTCCAAAACCTGAATTTTCTCTGCTTTCAGCTTAGTGAGCACCGCTTGAGCCTCACTGATTCGTAATTCCAGCTTTTGCAAATATTCAATCTTTTCGCTCATCTTAATCCCTCTATTTCACACCTCCAGCCAATATCACTCCGCCAGGTATTGAGCCTCTAATATCAATTCAATTACCAATCACCCTCCATTCTCTAACTCCCCTCTTCTCTTCAAGGGATCAGGCGATTGCAGAAAATCCCAACAACATTCCAGGAATGAGGAAGAAAACCCCAATGATATAAGCCAATGCCAGCAATTTACGCTCAGAGGCGACCAGTGCCAAGGTTTCTGCCCCCATAATGGGCAATCTACAGAGGAATGGGATGCCAAAGATAACGACAACGCCCAAGACATTATAGAACAGATGAACCATTGCAATCTCTAGTGCTGGTAGGTCTTCTGAGCCGGAAATAGCAGTTGCGGCTAGCAAAGCCGTAACGCAAGTGCCAATATTAGCGCCAAGGGTAAATGGATAGATTTTCCGCAGACCAAATACCCCAGTCCCCGCCAGAGGCACCATCAGACTGGTCGTTGTAGATGAAGATTGCACTAGAACAGTGACCAATGTACCTGACATAATTCCGGCAATAGGTCCCCGTCCAATAGCAGTGTGTAGCATCTGCTTCGCCCGACCGACCATCAATGCCTTCAATAACTTACCCACGTACAGGATAGACAGGAAAATCAGAGCGATCCCGATGATGATCAGGACAATGCCGCTGAAGGGGGAAGGGAGAATTTCAGTCCCATGCTTCACCAGATTGACAATGGGCTTGGTGGCTGCTTTGACAATATTGAAGTTATTAATACTAATAGAATCACCGCCCACAAACAGCCCTGCAAAAAAGAGTCCCAATCTTTCTAAGGGATGAAACAGAATTTCGAGCGGCAGGAAGATAACCACGCTCAGCAGGTTAAAGAAATCGTGGACTGTTGCGGCTGCAAAGGCTCGCTTGAACTCAGATTTATCGCCAATATGCCCGAGGCTAACCAGAGTATTGGTGATGGTAGTGCCGATGTTGGCTCCCATTACCATTGGTACTGCCATCATCACGGGTAAACCACCCGCCACCAGACCAACAATAATCGAGGTCACCGTACTGGAAGACTGGATAAGGGCTGTAGCGACGGTCCCTACAATTAACCCCAGAAAAGGATTGGTTGCAAACAGGAATAGTTCCTCTGCTTGCTCCCCGGTAGCGGTCTTAAAACCAGCTCCAATCATCCCCACGGCAACAATGAGTAGATAAATTAAGGCCGCTACTCCCAGCCATTTCAGCACGCTATTTCCGCCTCCCATTGTTGCTTGGGAGGATTCTACAGTTCCTTTAGGCGCTGTACCCATTGAATCTCTCCTAGAGAAATGACACCCCGCAATTCACACGAGATGCCCTTGAGAGTACGATTCAGAGTTAAAGTTCGAGTAATGAGCAGATTAAACATCA
>JAKSDM010000497.1 GCA_022360135.1 Pseudanabaenales cyanobacterium
AGGGTTCTTAGCCCGAATACTGTGGTAAACCAACTGAATAGCGTGCGCTAAAACCCCATTGAGATTCGTGAGTTGATATGGAATACGGCCTGTTCGAGCGTGCTGCATCATATTCCGAATGATGCTTTCAGCTCTCTGCCCGTGTTGGTGAATGGCGGCCAAATTCTTTCTGATATCGGTCAGGAGCGCCTTGACAGCGTCAACTGTCGCCGCTGACAAAGGAGTAGAATGACGCTCAATTTCTGAGAACACTGTCTCCGTTAACTTAACAGAGACCTTAGCGTAATTATTGACAAAATTGAGGGGGTTGCAGATTTCGTGAGCGATACCTGCTGTTAACATCCCGAGGGAAGCCAATTTCTCATTGGCGATGATCTGAGCTTGGGCTGCTTTTAATTGTTGCAATGTCTGCAGAAGATCTTCATTTTGTCTCTCCAGTGTTTGGGTCGCCTGTCGCAATCGCAGATGGACCCGCGCTCTGGCCAAAACTTCCTCTTGTTGAAACGGCTTGGTGACATAATCTGCACACCCGACGTTAAAAGCCTTGACCTTGTCTAACACGTCATCCAAGGCGCTGATAAAAATGACTGGCACGTCTCGAGTAGTCTCTTTCTGTTTGAGCCATCGACAAACGTCATAGCCATCCATGTCTGGCATTTTGATGTCGAGAAAAATTAGATCGGGGGGTTGCGACTGTACGGACTCCAAAGCCATTTGACCGTTCGTCGCGATCCGAACGTCATACCCTTGCTCCGCTAAGACCGTCGAGAGAACGCGTAAGTTATTCGGGTTATCATCTACAATCAGAATTTCCTTGCCTGAGGCGCCATCTGGATTAAGGTTCATAGACTAGGACTGAGTTAGGGTCTTCAGCTTGTCGAATTCGTAGTTCCTCACCAACTCCGTTAACGCCTGCGCCAGCGCAGCCTGAGACTGAGGAATTTGTTGCAGCAGTTGGAGTAACCGCTGCTCTCGGCCTTGAGTGGCTGCTGTATGCATCTCAGCCAACCAATCAGCTGGCATCACAGTTAAGTCAGCACTGAGTTCAGAGGGGTCAACGTTTGACGCCAGCGGGCTAGTGATTGCTGCAGAGCTTCGCCCTTCTCTTAGAGTAGGTTGCTTCCTTTCTGCATAAACGTACTGCACGCCTAAATGTTGAGCCATCTTTTCAAAAATTTCTGCTTCTCGAAAGGGTTTGCCCACAAAATCGTCACAGCCAGCAGCCAAGCCCATAGCACGGTTCTCTGCAAAGACATTCGCTGTCAGGGCAATGATAATTGAGGAGTGCGGATTTTGGATTTTAGATTTGGGATTTTGGATTGCATCAGTGCTCAGTTGTGAGGGTTGAGTCCCTAGAGTTTCTAAGCTTTGCTCCCTCCTCTCCTGTCTCCTGTCTCCTGCTGTCCCTACTCCCCCTGCTTCCCCTGCTTCCCCTGCTTCCCCTGCTTCCCCTGCCTGCCTCCTCTGCTCCTCCGCTCTAATTCGCCGTGTCGCCTCATAGCCATCCATCTCAGGCATCCAGATATCCATCCAAATTAGATGCGGCGCCCACTCTTTCCATCGGGCTAATGCCTCTTCTCCATTGGAGGCTTCACGGACGGAGAAACCGACAAAGGTAAGCAGCTGAGTCAGAATTTGGCGGTTTTCCCACTGATCTTCAACGACCAAAATGCGATAGGTGGATTGGTTGGGGGATAGCCCAATCACTGATTTTTTTACAGAGGGGGGGGGCGTGTTGATAGCGATCGCCCGCTTGATGGGCGTCTCAAACCTAAAAATGCTTCCCCCCTCCACGGTGCTGCTGACGATCATCTCTCCGCCCATTGCTTGCACAAAACTACGGCTGATAGGTAACCCCAAACCGGTTCCTTCAGCAGCCTGTAATCCCGTTTTAGTTTGACTGAAGGCTTCAAACAAACTGTCCATCTCTTCAGTGGCGATGCCAGGGCCAGTGTCTTCTATTTCGAAATGTAGGGTGGGGAGTATAGAGGATGGGGGGTAGGGGGTGGAGGCGCTGACCCGTAGCGTGACGCTTCCCTGCTGGGTAAACTTAACTGCGTTACTGAGGAGATTGATCAAGACTTGACGCAATTTACCTTCATCAGTGGTTATATATTGGGGAACATCAGGCGATCGCTCAAAGCAAAGGGTGAGATGTTTCGATTTCGCTTTGAGGCTAAACATGCTTTTGAGATTGTCCAGTAGGCGATACAGATCAAAGCTGGTGGGGTTAAAGGTAATACGGCCAGCCTCGATTTTTGACATCTCAAGAATGTCGTTAATCAGGGATAGCAAATGTTCGCCACTGCGGTTAATAATATCCAAATACTGCTGCTGGTGGGGAGGCAATCCCTTTTGGGACGAACCCACTCGGGTCATCAGTCGGGTGAAGCCCAGGATAGCATTGAGCGGGGTGCGGAGCTCATGGCTCATATTGGCTAAAAACTGACTTTTGGCTTTGTTGGCCACCTCTGCTTGTTCCTTCGTTTGCTGCAGTGTGACAATAGTGTCTCGTAGTCGAGCCGCCATCGTGTTGAATGCGGCGGCTAAGGTCGCCAGCTCATCCTCGCTGCGAAGGGCGATCGTCTGATCTAGCTTGCCTTCAGCCAGATAATGGGTGGCTTTGACCAATGTCTGCAAGGGGGTTGTAATCGAGCGGCTAATCAGTAGGGAAGTGAGTATTCCGCCCACTGCGGCCGCTAACGCCACAATAATCCCTTGATTACGGACAGCAGCGATTTTACTCTGGAGAGATACTGTCGATAGCCCCACACTGACAGCTCCCAAACGCTGATTGCCAGCTCGGACTGCTTGTCCCGCCACCAATTGGTCAGCTTTCCACAGATAAGTGATCTGGTCGCTAGCCACTAATGCTTGGCCAAAGCGATCGCCCTGAAAGCCATGCTTGAAGGTGTCATCATAGGCATCAGCGATAATTTGTCCTTCGCTGTTATAGATACGACCAGAGAGAACAACTTTATCTTCCCCGAGCTTTTCCATGTAGTCAGATAGGGTGTCAGCATCCTGATAGTAGAGGGCGTCCCCTGAAGCCAAAACCAGAATGTTGAGCATGGATTCCGCTTGCAGCTCCAGTTCTTCCCTAAAAGTGTGCTGCTGACGACGGAGGGCCAGGAGGGTGACGCCCGCCACAGTAAGGATTATAGATAGTGTCATGCTTAGAGAAATTTTGACGGCTAAGGGCCAACGTCTCCAAGTCAACCTATCCATGGGAATCATCTACTCTGAAATACCTGGTACAACTCTTTTATCCGGTCCCAGCCTGATTCGGGGGGCAGCAGATCAAATTGGGTGGTTTCCTCAAAGGTGGTCAAGATTTTCTTTCCTTCTGACGACTCATCTAGTTCCAGCAACAGCTGTTGAAGGGCGGCGCGAAGTTGTGGGTCGATATCAGCCGCGATGACTGCAACCTGCCGTGCAACCGTTTCGGTTTCAGCCAAAATAACCAAATCTGCCCGACTCTCTTCAGGAATCCTAGAAAAGGAATGGCTGTCAATGACCCCTGCCGCCACCTTACGACTGCCCACCCATTGAATTGTGTTCTCATCTTCCCCAGTAAAAACATAACCGACCTCATCCATCGCCACCGTATCGGTCTCCCGTTGCTTCTCAACTGGATTCAGCTCGGCTTTTAGCAAATACACAATGGGGAGAAAGTATCCTGAGGTGGATTCGGACTCCTCAACTCCAATCAACTTGCCCTGCAAGTCTTCTAAGGAGGTAATGCCACTATCTGCGCGGGCGAAGAAAATCGTATGGTACTCCGCCCTACCCTTTTTCCAGCGGCGGAGGATTGGTTCTGCGCCGGACTGCTGACTCACAATTGCAGCCGGATAAAGGCTATCAAAATAGATATCCACTGCCCCCGATTGCATCATCTGCGCCATGGTCTCGATATCGGGGGCGATGGTGACCGCACCCTCACCGATGCCAAATTCTGCTAGATGGGTTGCCAGATAATCTGCTAGCGGCTGGTAGCGATCAATTTTTTCCAAGGGGTCATCAGAAATATCACCCAGGACAATACGCTCTGTGGCATTAACAGTGGATGCTAGCTCAGACGCCGAGGTAGACCTATCAGAGTGATCTCTGCAGCTTATAGAAGTAAGCAAGACCCCCATCAGCCCAACCATTGCTAAGGCTTTGCGTAACATAAGCTTAAATCAATGCTCCTTGTCCATGCCTATAATATCCATGCCTGTAATATTTTTTACTTCCTCATGGCCACTTCAGGAACCTCCTCGACCTCTATGCATACAGAAAAGCTATCTGTAGAGTAATTGCCGCTTACGGAAGCTGGGTCGGAAGCCAGAGGGTAAATGTCGAGCCTTGGCCCAGTTCACTTTCTAAGGTGATTTCTCCTCCCATCATGTGACAAAGCTTTTGAGCGATCGCTAATCCCAAACCGGCCCCTCCATATTCGCGGGTGCTAGACTCATCTACCTGGGTGAATGGCTCAAAGATTCTTAACCTTTGTTCGGGCGCAACCCCAATTCCGGTATCGTCCACCTTGAACATAATGAAGTCTGGTTGTCCTCGCCATGACGCCAGAGAGGCGGGAACGGTTAAAGAGGCGGGAAATTCTTCATCGGTTACGCCAGCGCCGTCACTTCGATAAACGGTTAGCTTAATCTTTCCCTGCTGAGTAAATTTGCAGGCATTGTGGAGCAAGTGGAGGAGGATTCGACTTACCTTAACTGGATCGATACGCATCCCACCCGGGTCGTTGACATAATAGACCGTTAAGGTGTTGTCGTTTTGGTCTGATAAAGGGCGGACTTTATTGATCACTTCCTGGGTCAGAGTTGAAGTCTTAATCTCCTCTAAGTTGAATTCAAGCTGACCGACTTCAATCCTAGACAACTCAAGCACATTGTTAAACAGATCCAGCAAATTCAACCCAGCCGTTTGAATGATTCGCAATCCGGAGACAAAGTCAGGTAGCGCCAAATTGCCAGCATCATATTCCAGCAGCTCACTGCCGCCAATGATGGCATTCAGAGGCGTACGGACCTCATGGCTGATATTGGCCAGAAATCGACTTTTCGCTAGGTTTGCACTTTCAGCCGATTCTTTGGCTTGGATCAGTTCTTGCAAATAGAGTTCACGCTGCTGGTTAGCCTGTTGGAGTTGGCGCTGCTGTTCCCGCTGCTGTTGCACAAATGCTAGCGTTTTGCGGATAGTAATTTCTAAATCATCAAAGTCTATTGGCTTGGTCAAAAAGTCGATGGCCCCTCGGTTCATCGCCCGCCTAATATTTGACATATCCCCATAGGCAGACATCACAACGGCTTTGAGAGTTGGGTCAAGTTCAGGTAGGGCTTCGAGCAAGGCGAAGCCATCCATCTCTGGCATGTTGAGGTCAGCTAGCACCAAGTCAACTTGGGATGTCCCTTTAAGGATGTCTAGGGCCTCTAACCCATTCCGAGCAAACAGGAATCCAAATTCTTGAGCGGCGATCTGCTCCCTAAAGCACTGTTTGATCAACCGCTCTATTTCTAACTCATCATCCACAACTAGGATTAGGGCTCTAGTGGGCGCCAAATCCTCCTCCTCTAGTACTCTGGGCAGGTGATTGATCATTCACACTGACGAAAAATTAACCCTGTTTACGAACTATTCGTTTCCAGACCATTCTAGTAAAAAAAAGAACTTCAGGGTAAGTGTCTCTAATCCTATTAATTATTTACAGCAATTCTAAAATCTGAGCCAGGAAGTTCCTATCAGATGGTCCGCTAAGACGAATCAGCAGAAGATAAATCTTGCCTGATGCCCGCATGCCAGTCACTGTAGAGGAGTGGTTGGCAGAATTTAGGGAATTACACGTTAAAAAATGTTATTCTTCCCAGTTCAGGATGGTAACTGATAGAGATATCATGCACGAAGATTGGAGTTAAAATATCAGTATGGACACCTCTAAACTCTGATATGAGGTTATTTCAGGATGATCAAGTGTCTCATACCAAAACGATATAAAGGTGAGCAGAATTGATCCGCTGAAAGCCTTACTGGGCAATGATTTATTATGTTCAGCCTCAAATCAAATTGGTATCAGTCACGTTGAGACAAGAAGGGGAGGTAAGACTATGTTAAGCAAAAACCTTCAAAGAACCATTCTCACTGATATTTTGGCAAGTCCAAAATATGACGTTGTCGGGATTCAATTATTCGATAATGTAGGGATTGTAATTCATAATAAAGTCTCAGAATAAGTTTGCGACCTGTCCACGTTGTGGGAATGAAAGTCGTCACCTTAACCAAAATCATTATCACACTATACAGGATTTACCATGGAACGAAAAACCAGTTTATTTAAGAGTTAATGCTCGTCAATTGGAGTGTAAGAAATGTGGCGAACCTTTTACTGAGGGGTTAGATTTTGCCCCTTCCAGGCGAAGTGAATCGATGAAATTTCATGGGTCAAAGGTGGAAAATACTACTGCGGAGTCTTAGTTAATCTTGAGACTCATGACGCGATTGGATTGGTCAAGTCACGAAAGCAAGATGAAATGCGTCAGGTGTTTGAAGGGTGGGAAGAGGAGATACTTCAGGGAATTAAGTTGGTGAGCCTTGATCTCTGGAGACCATACAAGACGTTGGTTGAGGAATTAATGCCGAATGCTGAGATAGTTGCCGATCGTTTTTATGTCATGAACGCAGTTAATGACCAACTTGATACTCAGCCAAGACGAGCGTGCCAGAAGGCGAAAAAAATCAGAATAAAGCAGAGAAAAAAGAGTGATAGAGGGACTTAAAAATAGCAAGTATGTGCTTTTGAAGAATCAAGATGATCTCACCGAGAGTCAGTTAGAGAAGTTTGAGGAAGTCAAGAGTGTGCGCCCTGTCTTGGCAGAAATGCTATCGTTAATATTCTCCTAATTCCTCACAAATTTGCTGAAAAGCCACCTGTGGATCCTCAGCCCCCGTAATCGGCCGTCCAATCACCAGGTAATCCGCCCCTGCCTTCATGGCTTGGGCAGACGTCAGCGCCCGCTGCTGATCGCCCTTGTCCGCCCAAGTCGGTCGCACCCCCGGACACACCAGCAGAAAGTCATCGCCACAGGTATAACGCAATTGTTCCGCCTCTTGAGGTGAACAGACGACGCCTGCCAACCCACTTTCTTGCGCTAACAGCGCCATCTGTAGGGCATAATCTGGCAATTCCAGGGGAATTTTTAGCTCGAAGGCCAATGTCCGAGAATTGATGCTGGTGAGTAGCGTCACCGCAATCAGCTTGGGCGGTTGGAGCCCAACTGACGCGGCGCCCTCCTGTACCGCCGTTTGCGCTGCCCTTAACGCCGCCTGCCCCGCCGTCGCATGGACAGTGAGCAAATCTACGCCGTATCTCCCCGCCGCCCGGCAGGCCCCTGCCATCGTATTGGGGATGTCATGAAACTTGAGGTCAAGAAAAATTCGCTTTTGCCTTTGCTTCAGCAAAGTTAGAATCCCAGCGCCAGAACTAACGAATAACTCCAAGCCCACTTTCCAAAACGTGACTTCGGGAAGCTGATCGATGCAGGCGATCGCATCGGCTTCGCTGGCGACGTCTAAGGGAACAATAATGCGGTCTTGGGGGGACATCGGGTTAAATCACCAGCCTGACGAACTTCTTCTTACCTACCTGCAAGACTTTATTCTGCAGATTTGTTGGGGATGCAAAGATGAGGTTGGGGTCAGAGATACGATCGCCGTCGAGTTTGACGGCCCCTCCTTGAATTTGGCGACGGGCCTCGCTGCTGCTGGCGCAGAGTTTGCTGGCGCTCAAGATGTAAAAGAGTTTAGCGGGGAATTCAATCTCGGCTAGGGAGAATTCTGGGACGCCTTCGGCGGGTTGGCCAGCCCCTTTAACCAGCGACATTGCTGCTTGCTGGGCTTGCTGGGCCGCCGCTTCGCCATGGTATTGAGCGGTGATGTCGAAGGCCAGGAGTTTTTGGCGATCGCGGGGGGCTTCGGGCAGTTGGTTGAGCGATCGCGCGCTCAACAGTTCGAAATATTGTTCGATCAGACTGTCAGGCGTCTTCTCCAGTTTGGAGTACATGGTGAGGGGATCTTCCCTTAACCCGACATAGTTGCCCAGAGATTTGGACATCTTTTGGGCTCCATCTGTCCCCAACAGCAGCGGCGTTAGCATGCCGAACTGGGGCGGTTGGCCATAGTAACGTTGGAGATCGCGGCCCACCGCAATATTGAACTTTTGATCGGCGCCGCCTAATTCCACATCGGCCTGTACTGCGACTGAGTCATACCCCTGCATCAACGGATAGAGAAATTCGTGTAGGTAGATCGGGGCGCCTTGCTGATAGCGCTGAGCAAAGCCTTCCTTGGCTAACATTTGACCCGCTGTCATGGTGGAAAGGACTTCCAGGATCTTGGCTAAATTTAGCTGGGAGAGCCATTCGGAGTTATAGCGGACTTCTAGCCGGTCTGAATTGCAGTCTAGAATCGGGCGCACCTGATCCAAATAGGTCTTAGCATTCGCTTTCACCTCCGCTTGGCTCAACTGACGGCGGACTTCAGATTTTCCTTCTGGATCTCCAATCCGAGCTGTAAAATCACCGATAATAAGTACAGCTGTATGTCCGGCATCCTGGAAAGCCCTCAGCTTTCTCACTGGAATGCTATGGCCCAAGTGAATTTCAGCCCCAGTGGGATCAATCCCTAGTTTGACTCGGAGTGGGCGATCGCTTTGCTGGATCCGGACCGCCAAGTTTTGGTTAGGGTCTGCTGTATCAGGCTGATCGGGAAACACTTCACTCACTCCCCGGTATATCCCCTGCAGTTCCTCAGGAATCTGGGCGGATTGAACCGGATTATTAGCCGTCTTCGTGAAGTGGATATCTTTCATAAAGTTTAGTGCTGGACATTTAGAGACTGTAAGGGGAGCATCTCATATCTTTGCAAATTTATCCCTGAGCAATAGCGACCTCGGCTGTCTAAATTTTCTAAGGGTCATCTTACCCTCTGGATGGGATACTGGCATATCCCAACCGGCGCAGAAAATCAACCAGAAAAAAACCATGGGCAAAGTGATAGATGGGTATGATTTATCCAACCCTGAGACTTAAACAGCTGTTTTTAGATCAAGACGACATCTTTGAGATCAATCCAACATTATTTAACTACCAAGCTTCTATAATTGCAGAACTCGTAGACGACAGATAACCCATTCGCTGAGGAAGTAGCTCAACTGTGTCATCGAATACTATTCGACAAGCGCGATCGCGAGAGCCCGAAAGATCAACCGATATTTTGAAGTTTGTCCAAGATGTTGGCCAAGTGACTGCGGCCACCATCCTAGGCGTCACAATGCTCTCAAGTTCCGTGATTGCAGGAGGATTGGTGGGATTAGCCGTCAGTTTTCGCAATCTGCCGGATGTCCGAGTGCTGCGCAATTATATCCCCACAGAAACCAGCTACATCTACGATATTAATGGTACGTTGTTGGACAGCCTCCATGATGAAGTCAATCGGGAGGTGGTCAACATTGATGACATTTCTGCTCACCTTAAGCGGGCCGTCCTAGCGATTGAAGATAGCTACTTCTTCAACCACCAAGGGATTAATCCCAGCAGCGTCGCCCGAGCATTTCTGGCGAATATGAGCGCTGGGGAAACGGTTGAGGGGGGATCAACCATCACGATGCAGTTGGTCAAAAACCTCTTCCTTAACCCCGAACGGACAATGAGCCGCAAAATTGCTGAGGCAGTGCTGGCGCTGCGGTTGGAACAGATCTTCAACAAAAACCAGGTTCTGGAAATGTATCTGAATCAGGTTTATTGGGGCCACAACACTTATGGGGTTGAGACAGCTGCTCAGAGCTACTTTAACAAACCTGCAAGCGACTTAACCCTGGCTGAAGCCGCCATGATGGCAGGGCTGATTCAGGCGCCAGAGGAATATAGTCCATTCGTTAATTATCCACTCGCTAAGGAACGCCAGGCGATCGTCCTCAGCCGTATGCGTCAGCTCAAGTGGATCACGGCTGAAGAGGAAGCTGCAGCTAAAGCTCAGCCAATTCGCTTAGGCCAGATTACCTCCTTCCAATTAAGTCAGGCTCCCTATGTGACCGAAGCCGTGGTTCAAGAATTAATCGAGCAGTTTGGTCAGGAGTATATTGTCAAGGGCGGCATTCGGGTTCAAACCACGATCGATCTTAAATTTCAGAGACTTGCTGAGGAAACGGTTAGACGAAATCATCGGATTTTGCACCAAAGAGGACTTTATGCTGACCAGATAGCTTTGGTGGCCATTGACCCACGCACCCATTTTGTCAAGGCGATGGTCGGTGGGGTAGATTATCGCACGAGTCAATTCAATCGAGCTGTCCAGGCCTATCGACAGCCAGGATCTTCTTTCAAACCTTTCGTCTATTACGCCGCCTTCGCTTCCGGCCGCTATACCCCTGATAGCACAATTAGCGATTCACCCGTCAGTTATCCCGATGGGTATGAGTATTATTCTCCCCGTAACTATGATGGTTCCTTCATGGGAACCATCACCTTGCGTAAAGCGCTGGAAGTCTCTCGCAATGTGCCTGCCGTTAAGCTAGGGCAAGCGGTGAGTGTGAGCCGAATTGTTGAGATCTGCCGCACTCTTGGGATTAACAGTCCAATGGAGCCGGTGACTTCTCTGCCATTAGGGGCTGTGGATCTTACCCCGATGGAGATGGCGGGCGCCTATGCCACGTTTGCCAGTAACGGCTGGTATTCTGAGCCTACCTTTATCGTTCAAGTGACAGATAGCTCAGGCAATGTGCTGCTCGACAATACTCCCAAACCGCAATTAGTGCTAGACCCCTGGGCGACGGCGGCGCTTACAGATGTGCTTCAGGGGGTGATTAATCGGGGGACTGGAACGGCGGCTAGGTTGGATCGCCCTGCTGCTGGCAAGACAGGAACGACTGATTCTCAAAGGGATATTTGGTTCGTGGGATATGTCCCCCAACTCGCGACTGCAGTCTGGGTTGGCAACGACGATTATACGCCTATGGGAGCAGGCGCAACCGGGGGTGGTTTTGTCGCTCCTATTTGGCGAGACTTCATGGCTCGGGCTTTGGCGGGAGTTCCGGTGGAGCCATTCCGGCGGCCCTCTGATTTCGTCAAACCCTAAGGTAGGGATTGATGATCCTACGACGGGTTATCTATTTCAGATTTCATCCGCTCCAGGGTCTGGTTCATTTGCTCAAACATCTGGTGAGGGGTAATTCCAAACTGGTTGAGTTGGGTTTTGAGCTGTTGCACCGTCATTTGAGCCATAAAATCCTCAGACAGTTCGAACCGCTTCATAAAGATGCGGTAGCGATCCATGATATTTTCCATCTGCTCAATAAAGAGTTTTTTACCCTCACGGTCAAACTTGCCATAATCACCGCCTAACTGCATCAGGGACTGGTAGTCCTGAAACAGCTTCATCGCTTCTTGTTGAATAATCTCAGAATCAAAAAATCCCATCCTTCTCCCACCTATCTATTCACGGTGCGCCGACTATTTGAGCTAGAGGTATCCAGAAACTACATCTCAACCGTTACTTAACAGGAAATTGCAAAATACTATCCGGTTGGATCAATAAGTTGACTAAAAAGTCTCTATTGCAAGACGATCGCACTCAGCCATTTGATAGTCTGACTCGTTTGAAACTGTTTCATATAAATATTCGGCTCCATGCATTTAGAATAAAGGGTTTAAGTAACCAAGCAAAGGTGAGATATCCCCACCTTCTAGGCCACGACACCAGCCTAAGCCCCATGTCGTCCTGCCAGGTGATTTTTTGGGTTGGAGCATTAGGTGATTGTTGAGTAAGAATGTACCCCAATTCAACGCTGGTAGGGGCGCACGGCCGTTCGTCCCCGATCGATCTCCTGGGATTAAGTGCAACCGAGTTTACACAGAATATACGCCTTAGTGTTTCTTCACAAAGAAACTCAAAAGCCAATCGCGACGTCTCTTTTTTGAAGATTGATTTCTGTTTGAGGCTTTCAGATCGATATTGAGCTGTTGGGCGTACTTCAAGGCCACAGGATGCTTTGAATCGAGTTTTAAGGCTTGGCGAAAGTGGACTTTAGCCATCCCTGGCAACCTCTGTAACCAATAGGCTTGCCCTAGTAGAGAATGGTAGTCACTATTGCTAGGTTGAATTTTGAGGGCGTCTCGCATTTCCTGAATCGCCAGGGCATGATTGCCTTTCTGCAGGTACTCCCTGGCTCTAATGGCATGGCGCTCAGCATAGTTAACCGTCGATTGGTTAAGTTCTACATCAACGGGGGGGATGGAGACTTGACTGATGTCTTGGGCGGCCACCAAACCTGTACGCTTCTGCCGAATGACGAGATCGCCCATCTTTCGCCGCAGATAGACCAAGTTCAACTCCCCGATCTGTTGCGTGATCTGTTCAAAGCTATTGGCAGCCTCATATTGATGAGTCGCTAGAGTTGCTATCATTTGCTCGTAGAACATTTCAACCTCAGGCTCAGCGATCGCCAGCAGTTGGTTAGCAAGCTCGCTATCCGGAGTCAATTTGTTTTCTCGACTCAAACGACGAACCCGAAATCTCAAAGTAGCTAGTGTTTCAGCCCGTCCCTTGGCTTGCTTGAGTCTTTGATAAGAAGGATTGACTAGACGCGCCAAAACTTGGCCGACAAAGGCGTGACTCTCGGAATCTTTATTCGTTTGGACGTCTGGATGGAGCAGTTTTGCAACCTGACGGTAGCGCTTTAGAATTCGGCTTTCATCTGCCGTTACAGATACCCCTAGCACCGCATAGGGATCTGAAAATTTCTTTATCCAATCTGGAGAAAAGGACATCTGGGACATTAAAGAGGCAGCTTCAAGCATCAGAATATTAAACAAGATTGATCGCGATCGCCTGATGGAGCACAGCAGGACTTAAAGATTATCTTAATTAGGAGCGTCTAACTCAGTGCGACTGCGCTAGGCTACCCATTACAAGAAACTCCTTCAAGTTTCTTGTAAGCAATTTACTGAAAAAATTCCTGAGGAGCTTCCCGGCAAAGACTTTAGCCATTATCAACTCCCCCTCTGTTTGGTCTTATGGTATGGTCCCAATTATGGGGGACCTTGAGTTCAGTCCTCCCGAATTGGGAGACTGTAGGATAACCGATAAGGTCTTTCCGAGAAATTATCTAAAAGATCAGTTTCAGGGAGTTCAAAATTCTGCACTGCCCCCTAAAATCATTAAATTTCATCTCCTAATGAGATATAGCGTAATAGAAACGTCCCTCGCACCTCAGTGAGAAACCCTCTAAGATGTTTGTGAATCGTATCCTGCACCCTATAGAAAGCATAAACCTAAAGTTTTGAGAAATGCATCGTATAGATGTCGGAAGTTCCCTGTTATACCTTCAGCTTAAATTATTCTCAGCGAAAACTTGGGTTTAGCAGAAACTAAGTCCTCAGCTTTACAGAGGTTTAATTAACTTAGGGGTAAATTCCCAGCTGGGTTCAAAATTCTACGTTGAAAGCGGAAGGTTCAACCTATTTATTCCCTCGTTATCTGTTTTAATCGACCTGTTGCTGATTAGTTGCTGAGTATGCCCCGTTCGCCTAGAAACCGCAAAATCGCAATTGCCCTGGCTTTTGTCAGCGCTTTAGGACTAGCGCCTATCCCCCTGACAGGGCTACATAAGTTCTATGTAGGACAACCCGGTTGGGGAATCCTTTATCTGTTGTTGAGCTGGAGTCCAATTCCTGGAATCGCCAGTGTAATTGAGGGGATTTGGTACTTATCTCTAACGGACGAGGAATTTGTCGCCCGCTTGGGAGGAAAACACTCTCAAGCAGTGGTAACGCCACCTTCTAGCACAACTAATCCAGCTCAGGTGGGGGCGATCGCCGAGGCCCTGCGCCAGCTCGATCAACTCCGCCAAGAGGGACTGATTTCCGAGTACGAATTTGAACAGAAGCGGCGTAATTTGTTGGATCAAATTGCTTAGAAGAATTGGGGACTGGGTGAAAGGAGGTGAGACTGGGGGAGCAGGGAGTAAAGTATAGGGTGGGGGGTGAGGGGAAAAGTATTAAGCTGAACGAAAAGAGAGGATTCTGCCTTGTTAAAGCGATTACGATCTGGGTTGGTCTCGCAGCTGAGCCCTCTGCGATCGCGCATTCTTAACGACCCTTACTATCGGTTGCAGTCGTTGGAGGAGATAGCATTGGCTGCGAGTCTAGGGGTTAAAATTGATGTCAATCAGGCCACTATTGATGACTGGTTGAGGCTGCCAGGCATCTCCATTCATCAGGCGCGATCGCTAGCCACACTCACCCAAGCGGGAGTCCAATTCTATGGTCTGGAAGATCTGGCTGCTGCGTTGAATCTACCGCTACAACGACTGAAATTTTTCCAACCGATTCTGCAGTTCTGCTATTACGACACGGAAAAATCTAACCAAATTCAGCCAATTAACCCCAATCACACCTCTATAGAACAACTCACTCGTCTTCCCGTTGTTGATCTCTATCTCGCTAGAGCAATTGTGCAGCAGCGACAAAAGGCTGGCCCATATCGAAATCTAGCTGATTTACAGCAACGGCTAACATTACCGGCGTCCCTGACAGCCAAGTTAATGCATTATCTGTGCTTCTAAAAATCTCTGCGACTCTTTCGGCTACTCTATGCAGAGTTAAGATCAAGGCGCCAGCACATTAGACAACGTAACTGAAAATCATCAAAGTTTCTACAACCATAATCTGACTGTTTGATCAACCTTAATGGATTATTCATCCCAATCTTTCGCCGTCTCAAAGAGATTACCCAATGACTCTTTATGAATCCCAAGCATTTCGGCGGCTTGGCGAATCATCGCCAGGAGCCTTGGAAATTACCTTGGAAATTACCTTATTCAGGACACGCACTCCGCCGATTGCAACAGCTCCCATCGCCAGCTCAGAGTTTTCGGGAAGACCCAATTTTCGCACCAGACAAATATCCAATGGCAGATTGAGCCTATTCGCTATCTCAAAAGCAACCGGCGTCCCTCCCCAAGGAAGCGCCAGAACGATAACATTTGGACGCTTAGCATATATCTCGCCTCGTGTTATCTGCCATATTTCTTAAATAAACCCAGTTGTTCAACCCGTTCAAAGGCTTGATTCACTGTGTCCCCTTGGCGGATGGCAATGTGCATCAAGACCATCACGGCGGCCAGGGCGCCATTTTCGCAATGGACCAGCTCAGGTTTGGGAAGTTCGTTAATGTACTGCAGCACAAATGTTGCACTCTCGCCATCAATACTCTCCATCTGAGCGGGTACGTTGGCATAGCAAAGTCCGAATGATTCAGCCTGCTGCTGCTCATTACTGGAAAATCCTTGTTCATCGGGAGATCGCAAGTTCAATACCGACTTAAAGCCCTGTTCGGCAAGTTGTTTTAACTGTTCGGGGAGAATTTGGCCTGCGATCGCCAATTCATCATTGATTTTCCGAATCGTTTCCATGAGTCACTTCCCACAACTTACCCGAGATAAGCTTTAACCCAAACTCTAATCACCCGCGCTTAAATCGAGCAGAACCTCCTCTCATGTCAAGTTGAATATCTTCATGAACTTGGTCCCACTATGGCTCGTCATATTTTGTTTTTTTAGGATCAGGAATATCTCCCTCAAAGGGCTGAACGCCAGTCTTGGGATATTCATCGTCTGTGGGTCCAAAGATCCTAGCGACTGCGCCCGAAATATAACGGATGATCCGCTGAGGAATGGTGGCGATCGCTTGGATAATTGTCTGAGACGGTTTATCAGTGGACATAATCCCTCCTGCTTTGATTATCAGACTGGGTTTGAAAAGTCATCGCGCCATTCTGTTCAAACCGCTTTTCCATTGGAGAAGCGGACTATTTTAGAACCTTAGCGTAGTTCTGCTCATATACCTACGCATGCAGAACAGTCAATTTTGACTACACTGCGAGACTAAACAAATAATTTGAGGATCTTGTGAGGAGATATGACACCCAACTGTATTTTTCAAAATCTCCCGAATGCTTGCTAGTTGAATACTCGCTAGAAAGGCGTCTGCAGCAACAGATAAGGTGACAGCGTGGATAATAGTGGCGCCGTCGCCCCAATTGCAGCAGCGGCTAAGAACTCTCACTGCCCAACGACCAGGCTTGATGACAAGTCCAAGTGTTGTCGGCATGTTGCTGATAAAATCGCAATTCCCATTCAACGGCAGCTTCAGGATTGATGATCTCCTGCGCTAACTGGACTAAGGTTTCTCGGTGTTCGGGCTGGAATTCATAAGCTAAGCTGAGATGGAGCCGCTTTTTTAGCCGTAACGGTTCCCGGCGGGTAGGCGAGTTGGCCGTGGTCACAAAATCAATCATTACCTTTTGCAACCAGGGAGATTTGAGTTCTAGACCATGCCAATCTAGGCCAAAGGCCATGTCTGTAATCTCGATCACAGGGTGCAGGCGAGTAGTTAGTGATCGATTTAGAGAACGATTGAGGAATCGGGTGTAAAGGGGGATAGAACGAGTTCTCTCTTCAAAAAAACCAGTCAACGTGCAATGGGGCATGAAGTTGTGAGCGGCGTTAGCGTCACAGATGACAAGAGTTTTTTCAAAGTAGGCGTTAAGTTGGTCGGCGAGTTCACCGAGGGGGCAAGCATAAACGATGAATTTAGGCATATCCAGCACTCTCCTGGCCGGAGATTGAAACTGAGGCGATCGCAACCAAAACGGGCAATTTGATCTAATCAACCCAAAATTGGCGTTCTGACCAGATGTAATTGACCCTTTGCAGAATCTGCACCCCTTTGCTTAACAGTCTTGTCTGCATCAACTGCGGTCAAAGCCGATCAAAAGTCTAGATTTCCAAGTGATATTGACACACCCCTAACTTTGGAAACATGATCTAGGCAACATTAGCAGTCTATGAAAAAGTTAATTGATTGAGATGTAATAAAAGTTAAGGGCAAATTATGGCTAACTTAATCTAAGACATTATTGACTCACC
>JAKSDM010001725.1 GCA_022360135.1 Pseudanabaenales cyanobacterium
GACTATGAAAAGAGGAACTGCCCGCCGAGCCTGGCAAAGAAGGATTCGATACCTCTATTTGCGCTTTGTCCGCATGCGAGGCTCCTCTAAAGAGATTGCTCGGGGGTTAGCCGCAGGAGTGTTTGCTGGATGGTTTCCCCTATTTGGCTTCCAGACACTGATTGGAATTACGCTAGCGGCGCTACTGAAGGGAAATAAAATTGTAGCAGCGGCAGGCACCTGGGTTAGTAATCCACTCACCTACGCACCGATCTACGCCTTTAATTATCAGGTCGGGCGCTGGCTGCTTGGCCCCAAACAGCTGAATTATACCTTTTCCGACTTACCATCGGTGAAAACCATCATGGCAATGGGAGCCGATATCACCACAACCCTTTTGGCGGGAAGTCTTGTGGCCGGATTGGCGTGCAGTATCTGCAGCTATTTCTGCGGACTAAAGCTAGTCAATTTCGTGCGTCGGCAGCACAGGAAGTTACGGTATCAGCTCTATAATCGCCATAAAAATTGGGACAGATAGCATCATCTGTCCCAATTTCCCAACGCTCAAATTGAATCGGATGGCAATAAACTCAGTTTAACGGTCAACCGACCCCATAATCACGTCAATACTGCCCAAAATCGCTACAATATCCGCAACCTTCATGCCCCGCAGCAGCTGAGGCAGGATTTGCAGGTTATTAAAATCAGGGGCGCGAATCTTCCAACGCCAGGGGAAAACACTGTCATCTCCCATAATGAAAATGCCTAGTTCGCCCTTGCCGCTTTCCATCCGGACGTAGTGCTCACCCGAGGGGATTTTAAATGTAGGCGCAATCTTCTTACCAATGAACTGGTAATCGAAGCTGTTCCATTCTGACTTGGGTCCACCCGACATGCGCTTAGCTTCCAGGTTTTCATAGGGACCGCCAGGGATGCTTTGGAGCGCCTGGTTGATGATTTTGATTGATTCCCGCATCTCCCGAATCCGCACTAGGTAACGGGCAAAGCAGTCACCCGCCGTTTCCCACTGGATGTCCCAATCGAAGTCATCGTAACATTCGTAGTGATCGACTTTGCGCAGATCCCATTTCACCCCAGAGGCGCGCAACATGGGGCCAGAAAGTCCCCAGCCAATCGCGTCTTCACGCGTGATGACGCCTATTCCCTCTATCCGACGACGGAAGATGGGATTATTGGTGATCAAGCGCTCATACTCATCAACCTTAGGTAGGAAGTAGTCGCAAAAGTCTTGACACTTATCAATCCAACCGTAGGGCAAATCAGCGGCGACTCCGCCGATGCGAAAGTAATTGTTGTTGATCAACCGCATGCCGGTTGCTGCTTCCCATAGGTCATAAATCATCTCCCGCTCACGGAAGATGTAGAAGAAAGGGGTTTGGGCGCCCACATCAGCCAAAAAGGGACCGAGCCAGAGGAGGTGATTGGCGATCCGGTTTAGCTCCAGCATAATCACCCGAATATAGCGGGCTCGCTTGGGCACTTCAATGTCCGCTAGCTGCTCTGGCGCATTAACGGTAATCGCTTCATTGAACATGCCTGCGGCGTAATCCCACCGACTGACATAAGGGACAAACATAACGTTGGTGCGATTTTCGGCAATCTTCTCCATGCCTCGATGGAGATAACCAATTACCGGCTCACAATCAATCACATCCTCACCGTCCAAGGTGACAATGAGCCTGAGCACCCCGTGCATCGAGGGGTGGTGCGGCCCCATATTAAGCACCATTGGTTCGGTTTTGGTTTCAATTATCGCCATGGACGAACAGTCTCTCCTCGCAATCAGTCTGGCAGGGGTCCGTAGATAAGCAATCCAGGGTCAAACGTATCGTGACCGATGGAAACCTGAAGTTCTTGGTTATTTGAACTTTCTTAAACAATTATAGATAGGGAATGCTCCAAAAGGGGGAAGGGGAATTTGGGATAAGATGGTTCAATGTCCTCCGAATCTAATCGCATAAGACACGACTCGCTAGAGGGAATGACGACGTTTACATTCGTTCATGTTCCCGTTTTGGGCCAGGAGTTAATCATGGGGTTGATTCTTCGCCCGGGCGGCCTCTATCTGGATACGACGGTAGGCGGCGGCGGCCATAGCAGTTTAATCCTGGCGGCTGATCCAGACGTTCAGATTATTGCCATTGATCAGGACGACCAGGCGATCGCAGTAACCCAAGCCAAACTCGCCCCTTACCTAGATAGGGTAACATTCTGGCAAGGAAACTTTGCTAACTATAATCCGGGCGATAACCGATTTGACGGCGTCATTACTGATTTGGGGGTCAGCTCCGCTCAGTTAGATATGCCAGAAAGGGGATTTAGCTTTCGCCATGAAGCTCCCCTGGATATGCGAATGGACCGCCGACAGGCCCTAACCGCAGCAGATATTATCAACCACTGGGATGAGGTCAAATTAGCCGATATTTTCTACTATTACGGCGAAGAACGTCGGTCTCGCCGCATTGCTCGACAGATTGTCGCCCAGCGCCCTTTTCAAACCACCACAGAATTGGCCGCAGCGATCGCCCGCTGTACGCCGTCTAAGTATCGCTATGGCCGCATCCACCCCGCCACTCGCACCTTCCAAGCTCTACGGATTGTGGTTAATCAAGAGCTATCGGCCCTGGAAACTTTGCTACAACGAGTCCCTGCTTGGCTAAACCCCGGCGGACGCATTGGCGTCATCAGCTTCCACAGTCTGGAAGACCGCTTAGTCAAAAATGCCTTTCGCTCCACCCCCGAACTCAAAGTTCTCACCAAGAAACCAATCACCACTCAACCCGAGGAAATCAAAGCAAATCCCCGATCGCGATCGGCTAAGCTCAGGTTGGCGGAAAAAATGGGGGAATGACGCCGAGATGTCGCCAACACCCCAATTGGATTCGCACCCAGTCACGGATTAAAGTAGACGCCGCTATGGCGTTTACCCTAGACTCCACCCCGCACCCTACACTCTATCCCCTACCTTCACTGAAATGTATTCAACCCAAGCGAGAATTGCGATAGATTTGAGGCTCCAGGTCTCGAGTTAAATTCTTTCCCTGACTCTTTACCCCTGACTCCCCATTTCATGAGATCTACTCTGACTAAAATTACCGTTGCTGCAGGAACTGTCCTAGGTCTGGCGGTGTCAGATTATCATCTGGCCCAGGCTCAGACTTCTCCCCCCTGCTATTTTGATGCATCAACACCGGCTCAGATTAGTTTCAAAAATGAAACGGGTCGGCCTATCGCTTTATACTGGCAAAATTACCAGTGCGAAGAGCTTTCAATCGGTGACGTTGTTCAGCCAAGTTGGACCCTTACCCTGAACGCTTTCCTCAATATCCCCCTGTTTATTTATGACGCCAACACAGGAGACTTATTACAGGAACTGACGATTACCTCAACGACGCCATCAGAAATTGTCCTCCAAGCAACTACACCTGTGGAGCAATCCACTTTACCAGAAGGCCAACCCTCGATAGGACCTGTCGATCAAGCAACGACTCCACCGGCTGACTCAGGTTCGTCGGCCCAGAGCCAGTGGATACAGACAATCTTGGCAGCCCACAACCGGTACCGATCAGCAGTCGGTGTCCCATCGCTGACTTGGTCCAGAGAGTTAGCCAATGACGCCAAAGCATGGGCGGACCGCCTTGCCTTTTCAGGAAACCGGACCCTGCAACATGACCGCAATACGGTTGACGGGGAGAACCTCTGGATGGGGACCTCAGAGGCGTTTACTTTGACCCAAATGGTAGATAGCTGGGGTCAAGAGAAGCAATATTTCGTTTACGGCGTCTTTCCCAATGTGAGTTCAACCAATCGTTGGTCTGACGTAGGTCATTATACTCAAATGATCTGGGCCGCCACTACTCAAGTTGGCTGTGGCCTAAGCACCGGCGGTGGCTTTGACTTCCTTGTCTGTCGCTACAGCCCCCCCGGAAACTTTCAGGGTCAACGGGTTTATTGAACTCTAAAACCTGCTTAGGAACTTTCAGGTCAATGATTTATCGATGTAGGGGCGAAGCATTAGGCAGATAGATTCCCGAAGTTCATGATAATTTTTCATCGAATGCTTCGCCCCTACCATTTGGTGAAGGTACTTTTCAAAAACTCTCCAACTTTGGGACATTATTTAACAGTCAATCGCTTACTCCTGCAACCAACGAGCAATGTCCTTAGCGTGATAAGTCAGGATCAAGTCGGCGCCTGAGCGTTTAAAGCCGGTCATGGTTTCCAGCACCACCCGTTGCTCGTCAATCCAACCATTCAGGGCGGCCGCCTTAATCATGGAATACTCACCAGAGACGTTATAGGCGGCCACAGGCAGATGGGTGGCTGCTTTGACGCGCCAGATAATATCCATATAGGCCAGCGCCGGTTTGACCATCAACATATCCGCCCCTTCGCCAATGTCCAATTCAATTTCTTTCAGCGCTTCCTGACCATTGGCGGGGTCCATTTGGTAGGTGCGGCGATCGCCAAATTGGGGCGCAGACTCTGCTGCATCTCGGAAAGGTCCATAATAAGCCGACGCATACTTTGCCGCATAGGACAGAATCGGGATATCTGTGAAACCTGCCTGATCAAGCCCTGCCCGAATAGCTTGAACAAAGCCATCCATCATGCCAGAGGGAGCAATGATGTCGGCCCCAGCATTTGCCTGGGAAACAGCGGTTTTCTTTAACAACTCCAGGGTTGGATCATTCAACACACGGCCTGTTAAATCGCCGACTTCTAAATAACCACAGTGCCCATGGGAAGTATATTCACAAAGACAGGTATCCACAATCACGACTAAATCAGGCAGCGCCTCTTTAATAGCAGCAGAAGCTTGCTGCACAATTCC
>JAKSDM010001613.1 GCA_022360135.1 Pseudanabaenales cyanobacterium
CATCTAATAAATGTCATGGATCAACCCTGACAGATGTCAGATGTTTTCATGTTGTGTCTCATGCGATGGGCAAGGATTTCCACCCGCCAAAAGTCGATAGACAGAGTACTACCCCTAGATGGCATTAATTGATTCTTTCATAACCGCACTTCCTGATATTCCTCGTTGGGTTGAGGTGTGAGGAATGTTGCTTTTAGGCCGTGGTCATGTCTATGGTGTTGAAGGTCAATTAGCTTAGCGTTTGTCCCAGCTAGCTCATCGGGTGTATAAAAGATGGCCCTTTACTTCTGACTCCTTACCTCAGCATAAACTCTGCCCTTCCAAGCTCCTCCTTGACCTCGCCAGTAACGCAGTGCTGAATCTAGCGTCATCAGGGTGTAAAGAAACGCGATCGCAGGCAAACAAAATGCTAGCAGTGGCGAACATCGATAGAGCCTGAGTGTTGGCCAGTAAGCCCAAGCCATCAGCAACCAGCCCGCTAATCCGGCGATCGCAAGTCCCCAATTGACAGAAACAACGCCCCAAACAGTCGCCGCTGGAGCCGCCAAATAAACGAGCAGTATCCCCAATACGGTTCCCAACAATAACAGAGGAGAATACCCCAACTGGGTATACGCCGTCCGCGCCACCATATCCCAAATGGTTTGCAACGATGGATAGGAGCGGAGGCTGCGGGTGGATTGGGTGAGGCCGAGCCAGATTTTGCCGGTGGGAGGAGTGGAGAAACTTGGATTTTGGATTTTGGATTTTGGATTTTGGATTTTCTCTCCTCCTGCCTTGTGTCTCATGGTCCCAGAGGCGACATGTTTCGTCTCTATATCTTCTCCCCCATCTCCCCCATCTCCCCCATCTCCCCCACTCAATTTCACCGCCGCCGCCAGGGAACAGTCGTCAATCAATGCCTGCCGCACGACCTGGAGGCCGCCGACGCGTTCCAGCGCCTGACGACGGATGAGGATGCAGCCCCCTGCAGCGGCGGCTGTTTTCTTAGCGGGATCATTAACCCAAGGGAAGGGATAGAGCAGTTGGAAAAAGAAGACAAAGGCGGGAATCAATAGTTTTTCCCAGCAGCTCTGACATCGTAGCAACACCATCAACGAGACTAAATCCAAATGATCCTGTTCTGCCTTCGTAACCAGTTGCTGCA
>JAKSDM010000436.1 GCA_022360135.1 Pseudanabaenales cyanobacterium
CCTGTGTCTTCCAAAGCCAATGTAAACGCCCAGCCTACAACCGGGGCTGATGCGGTTGATATTGCGATCGCCAAAGGGCTGGATCTGGACGGTTCTCCGATCCCCCCTAAAAAGCTTGACCTCTACAACACCGTCATGGCGCTAGAAGCTAATCGCCAGCGCAGTGGCGTCACCAACACCATGCGCTCCCGTATCGTTCGCATTGGCGCTAAGCATCTGTCTCAAGAAGAGCTGAACCAGCGATTGCTAGATGCAGACTTTTCTCCCCTCAAGGACAAGGAAATTGCCTTCTATTACGGTGGCAAGTAGGATCGCGTCAAGCGATAGTTGACGGGTTGAGTTTGGGGCAAGGGGTAAGGGGTAAAGGAGAAGAGGGGGGTCCCATCTACCTTTTCCCTTAGAGTTCGTTGAGCCCCTAAAGGTTTGTCTGCGCCGCCAGCATTCGAGCCGCTTCTTGGGCGGCGTCCCGGAACGGCAGCAGAACCAGATCAGCCCCTTCATGCTGGAGCAAATCGACATCCTGTAGAGTGTGGCAGGTCAGGGCGACGCCGCCTTTGAAGCTATGATGTTTGAGGCTGTGCAGCAACGTCAAGCCAATATTCCGTCCAGGGATTGTGCTCACCACCCATTGCGCTTGGCTGAGGGGCAGAGCAGCGGTAAATTCAGGGTCTTCAACATCGCCATAGAAAGTCCACAAACCCTGTTGGCGCCAATAGTTGACTAGTACCGGATCAAAATCGACTCCAAGAACGACCAATCCATACTGGCGTAAATCTTGCAGAATACAGCCGCCATATCGCCCTAGCCCAAACAAGATGACATCCGCTTTACGGGGTTCAACCGTGGCGGCATCTCTGAGGGCCTCTTCCCGCTTAGGGATCTTACGCTCGAATAGGGTGAGCCAGGGGGAAAGTCGCTGATATATAGCAGAGGTGTAGATAATGAGATAGGTTGACAGTCCAATGGTGATCAGGCCGATTAGCGTAATCAGGCCCATCACGTCTTCGCTGATATGCCCCAAGCTGACGCCGAGGGTGCCCAGAATCAAAGAAAACTCACTAATTTGGCTGAGGGCCAGACTGGTATGAGCAGCGGTATGCTTCCGATAGCCCATCGCGCCGACTAACGTCATCACCATCAGGGGTTTGCCTAACAGGACGAATACGGAGAAAACTACTGCTGGACCCAATTGAGTTCCCAGATGGCCAATATCGACATGAACCCCTAGGTCAAGAAAGAAGAAGAGGAGGAGAAAGTCTCGCAGGCCGACTAATCGGGCTCCCAGAGTTGCTCTATATGGTGTAGACGCCAGGGCGACGCCGGCTAGAAAGGCGCCCACCTCTTTGCTAAATCCTAACGCTTCTCCAAGGGAGGCCAGGGTAATCGCCCAAGCGATCGCGAATAGGATTAACAACTCTGGTGAGCGAGCTAAACTATGCAGCAGACGAGGCAACAGATACCGAGCAGAAAGTCCCACCGTCAGTAGAACGGCGGCCCCCTTGACCATAAACATCAGGACAGCTTGCCCCAAACTGGCGTGTTGAGCCTCTCCACCAAAAGCGGATAACCCAATCATCACCAACACCACCGCGATATCCTGCACAATCAGTACACCTAGGGCAATACGACCATGGAGGGCGTCGATTTCCCGCTTGTCAGAAAGCAGCTTAACCACAATGATGGTGCTAGAGAAGGTCAGTGCAACCGCCACATAGAGGGCCGCAACGCCGCTCAGCCCTGTCGCCAATGCGATTAAATAGCCTAAGGACCCAGTCAGACTAATTTGGCCCAATCCAGCGACGATCGCAACCGGTCCAACTGCCCGAATTTCCTGGGGGTCAAGTTTGAGACCGACAACAAATAGGAGCAGCGTGATGCCCAACTCGGCAAATAAATTTACCTGCTCACTGGCGGATACCCAGTCTAGCCCAGCTGAGCCGGCTAAGATACCCACTGCAATAAAGGCCATGATTAAGGGTTGTCGCAGCCATAACGCCAAGGCGCCAGCTAGAGATGCGATCGCCATAAGAGCGGCAATTTCATCAAATACATTGCTGAAAGACGGCATAGATCTGATTTGTGACGGGTTACTAAGATCACAGCTAGCCGAGTCATAGCTTCATGATAATGATCCCGACATTAACTGCAAAGCTTTGTAAGCAGCGAAGGCGATCCTACTCACACCTACTACATACTCTTGTGAAAGAGAGGAGAGAGGTATCAAAATCACCCGGCCTGATTAAGGAAACCGTTCTTAACGCCCGCCAACTTCTGATTCCAAATCCCTAACTCCGTCTTCTGACTCCAACTAAGCAACGTCTGGTCAACTCTGCATCAGCCCCCTGGCCACCTCTATTTTGCTGGAAAACATACTGATCGCCACATCGACTACCTGGAAAGCGCTGTTCGGAGTAGCCAGCGAGTTGCATGGGAACTAGCCGGGCAGAGGTTGGGATGATAGGACAATAATTATCGCCAATCGCCAGAAAGCACGGCCACCCCTGTTCCGTCTTCGGTAACAATTGTGAGAGGTAAGGAGGTTTGCGTTTCCTGGCGCGGGAATTGAATCAGTTGAACCCCATTTCCAGTGGGTTGTACGTTCATGATGTAGCGATCGCC
>JAKSDM010001180.1 GCA_022360135.1 Pseudanabaenales cyanobacterium
AAGGGGATTGCGGGTGCAGAGACAAAGCGGGCTAGCGGCGGTTGGGGGACGGGCTCAATGTCTAAGGCAAAAGCGATGAACTGGGTAATTTGGTGATTGGGATTGAAGTTGTTGTCACTGACCACCAACAGGGATTGGCGACCATTGGGCAGGGTTGGGCCAAAGGCGAGGGCTTCGCTATTGTCAAGGCGGATGCCGAGTTCTTCAAAGTCGAGCAGGAGTCGTTTTTCGACCGGGGCGATCGCCCCTAGCCCATCCAACTCAATGGTGGGTAGGAATTTGGCTGGAATCGGTAGTTCGCGGCTCTGCCGCCCAGCCAGGGAGAACTGATTGACGAACGGAGCAATCAGGTTGTTGGCGTCGCCCTCAGAGGCAATAAACAAAGCGCCCAAGTTATTCAGGGCAATGCCTTCTGGGTCCAATTCGCCAGCGGGGAAGGGGGCGCCGTTGCTATTTAGCAGGAAGGTGACATCAGTAAAGGCGACATCGCCATCTTCTAAGCCGCCGTCGCTGAGATCAATGGTGAGGGTGTAATAGCGGCAGAGCGGCGATTGAGAGTAGTTCACTAACTTAGCAATTTGGGGGTAAAAGTCAGATGCGATCGCATCCCCGCCGCTTGCATAAATCATCGTAAACAGCTGATCTCGTTGCTGCTCAGGAAAATCATCGATCAAGCCGGGCTCGCCCCAGAAATCCTGATTGCCAAACACCCCTTGAATCGCCACCATGCCTCGATTGTGTAAGGATTGGTAGAACTCAACTGGCTGTGGGCGAACACCGGTGAACGCACTGGTATTTTCGAAGCCAAAGGGGGCGGCGGCAATGGCGGCGAAGACCTCTGCCTGGTTGTCAGGGTTGATGAACAGCCCCAGATGAATGTCTGGATTCTGGTTGTAGATGGCCGTTGCTTGATCAATATTCTGGGTGATGAATCGAACTTGATCTTCAGCATCTAGCACAGTGATGATCTGAACGACTTCATCGACAAACTCATCTGACTTCAGGTCAATTTCTAGAATGGCGCGACCTTCAGCCCATTCCAGAGCTTCCTGCAGCGTCGGCGCCTGGAAGGCGGTCAAGTTACCGTCATTATCCACTAGTTGGAGCGCCTGAATATCTGCTAACGAGGTTTCAGAAACCAGTCCAGTTCCATTGGTGGTGCGATCCAGACTATCATCGTGCATCAAGATCCACTGACCATCGCCCGTCCGCCGCACATCGACTTCCAAAAGGGCGGGGGCGAAGGTGAGGGTATTCTCAAACGTCTCAATCGCATTTTCAGGGAAGCCAGCAGCAAAGCCTCCCCGGTGAGCTGAAATCAGGTCTGGGTAATCAGCCTTCCAGGCAAAGAAGTCATTAATCTCACCCTCGGGTACTTGGATGAAGTAGCTGCCGTTGCTAAAGCCCACATACTGACTCAGCGACCCCATTTCTGGGATGGGGCCGGGGCGATCGCCCCGGTCATCTGAGAGGGCGTAGTAGGCATCTTTAGCCGCATCGTAGACCAGACCTGAAAGCCCCCCCACTTCAGTCCCGGCAAACTCAAACCCGGTTTCAAACACCGCCTGACCCAGCAAGCTTACCTG
>JAKSDM010001632.1 GCA_022360135.1 Pseudanabaenales cyanobacterium
AATTAACATCCTGCAGATCTCAGCCGTGGGCAGCTTTGGCCGTCTTTACTTGGGCGGAGAGGAACGGGATATTCTGACTGCGGCTGGCGCTGTGGAAGCTGCAATGGAGAGTGTGCCGGGGCGGCAGCGATCGTCATCTCAACGGAATGAATAGAGGGGAGGCCGGTTAAAACAGAGGCATCTTAGCACTAGTAGGGTGGGCAACTCCCTAAGTATCAATTGTCAACACCTCGTATAAAAGTCGGCACTGCCCACCATCAGGTTTTGTCACTAAGTAGATCAACAACAGGGTAGTGTAATAGAATATTGTGGGCGATGCCCACTCTACTAGTGCTAAGCTTAGTGATAAAACCGATTTGCGCAATGTTCTAGAACCGTTGTGTAAAGTCTTTTCTTCAAAAAAACTAATTTATCGAGCTTTAGACATTTCTAGCCGTCGGCAGTTTTCTTTTTGCGATTCGCTGATTGTTGCTGAGGCTCTTTCTATAGAAAGTAAAATCCTTTACACAGAAGACCTTCAACATGATCAGAAAATCGAAGATCTGATCATCGTCAACCCATTTCTAGAGACCTAACGATTGCAATCATCAGTGCAATTAGGAGTTAAAACAACAAGCAAGTTTAGTGTTTGTCGAGCGTCCGTGTGCTGTGTGTGGTTAGGCAACAAATTTACCCTGCTAGTGCTATAATTGTTAGATTGATCTCAATCAACCGATTTCAAAAAACAATAGCCAGCCAGCTAAGTCCCCATACGATTAGACCTACCCCGACAATCTGGCCAATCCGCTCTCCTTTGGGAAACACCTTCTCAATCAGAACATACACAGCAAGGCCCATAATCCAGTACAGATTCATGACGCCTCCGACTAGCAGCATCGCCATTAAAAACCAGCAGCATCCAACGCAGTAAACCCCATGTTCTAGGCCCATTACAAGACTCCCAACATTGCCCTTGCGCCGATGGTGGGTTAAGAATTTGGCTGGCGAGCGACAGTGACGGAGACAAGCATGTTTGATCGAGGTAAACTGCCAGAGTCCCGCTGCGATCAGGATGCCGCCTGTTAGCACTGCACTGGTGCTTTGCATTAACGAAGAGAGTAACCCATTGGCAGTGAGCCCCCACTGTACTACAACAGCAACACAGCTAAATAGAGCCCAAGCAAGGAGATATCCAGCGGCAAAATAGCCTGATGCACCGTAGGGCGGTTGATCTGGAGAAGCATTTCGATTTAGAGCGGCGGCAAGCAAGATCATGGGCGTGGCGCTGGGCAGCATCATAGCGATCATCATGATCCACCACATGAAGAACATCAGCAGGGCGTAGCCCACGCTCCATACTGCTGGCTGCATAAGGGCTTCTCCCATCCCCATGCTTTCACCAGAGGACATCCGCGTCATTTCCAAACCGCTCATGCCCATGCCTGCCCCAACTAGAAGATAGATCCAGGACAGCAGGATGACCAACGCTAACCCACTCAATACTACCCAGCGATCGCGCTTCAGAATCGCTTCCATCCTGATCGACATCAGTAGACCTCCATGCAAAAGAG
Source organism: Pseudanabaenales cyanobacterium (assembly GCA_022360135.1). Taxonomy (GTDB): domain Bacteria; phylum Cyanobacteriota; class Cyanobacteriia; order Phormidesmidales; family Phormidesmidaceae; genus JAKSDM01. The sequence continues at coordinate 1,551 of JAKSDM010001632.1, forward strand.
TTAGCTGTGCACGACGCCACTGCCTGAATGTCGCAGGATGTTGAATTGACCATAGGTCTCTTTCAGATCGAGGCTGATTGCAGCCTTGGCTTGCGTTGTGCCGCTACCTATCTCAGCAACTTTGAATTCAATTCCATTGGGGATATCGATCCTTACGCGATGCTCTTCGCCGGTTGCAGGGCTCTTAATTGGGCGACCAACTGACTCCACCACACCCGGAATCTTGACGTGAGCGGTGCGAGATTCGAGATCGACCTCGTATTCAATGGGTTTGAACAACGACTCGTGAACGGTATCTGACATCGCATGGTATACCCACCAGTGGGTTGCCCCCTCTTCAGTCTCTTCTCCATGCAAAATTTTCACCAGCGCTTCACGTTGGGACAAATCGGCCCGCTCATCAATAATGGCCTGAAGTTCGCCCTTTCCTTCAAAGACCGGACCTGGCCAAGCATAAAGCATCGCCACGTTCAGTCCATCAAGGATCACGTCGCCAAAGCGCCCTTTGTCAATATGCAACACTTCAAACCCTCGACAATTACCGTTGGTGGGCAGAGCCTCAAACTGACAGGGACAGCTATAATCGCAGTTACAGTTTGAGAACTCAGTCCCTTCAACGTACCAATCAGTCATACTCACGATTACACCTCATTACTAGCCGTTAACTAGCCTGATCACCTGAGGTCGCTCATTGCGCCTTACCCTAGAAAACTTTGTTAATTTTTTTGTTGTTGTAGCGGGAGTCCCGCCGCTATTCAACAAGATAAAGCAGTATATCTAAAGGCGACCTTCGCACCTTCAAGTGTATATACGGTGTGGCAATGATTCAGAAGTGTCATACAAATCGTTGCAGACTGTCCGTATAATCTAAATTCCCAAAATTCGACATTGATACCAAGCTAGCTTGCCTTAGTGAGTAAAAAGCAAAGCTTAACTGGTAAATTAGTAGCGATAGTCGCCATGGCCAAGGGTATGCATTTGGATTAAAATATATTTGTATTTTTCGGGTTAAAGCTTGGGAATCACTCCGTTGCCCCGTTGCTCTACCCCTATCCATAGCGTTTTCAGTTTTATAAAAGCACTAAATAAATGTTCCATGGGGTTCATAAGGGTGTATAAATAACCTTTAAACCTTTCCAGTCTTAGCTGCTTGTCCCCATGCCTGCGATTGACATTCCCCGACTCCATCCTGAAACCATCGAGGCAGTGAGAGAGCGAGCCGATATTGTGGATATCGTCTCGGAACATGTGGTGCTGAAAAAGCAAGGAAAAGATTTTGTCGGCCTGTGTCCGTTCCATGATGACAAATCGCCGAGTTTCAGCGTCAGCCCGAGCAAGCAGTTCTACTATTGCTTCAGCTGTGGCGCCGGGGGCAATACTTTCAAGTTTCTGATGGAGTTGGGTAAGCGTCCCTTTGCAGATGTGGTGCTGGATCTGGCGCGGCGCTATCAGGTGTCGGTGCGCACCTTGGAGCCAGCTAAACGACAGGAACTGCAGCGTCAGCTTTCCCTGCGGGAACAGCTCTATGAGATTGTAGCCGTGACGGCCAAGTTCTACGAACATGCTCTGAGGCAGTCGGACGGTCAGACAGCGATGACGTATCTGAAAACCTCACGTCACCTGAAAGAGGAGACGATTCAACGGTTCCAACTGGGGTATTCGCCAGGGGGATGGCAGACGCTATACGGCTACCTGGTGGAGCAGAAACGCTATCCGGTCGAGTTGGTGGAAAAGGCGGGGCTGATTGTGCCTCGGCAGGCTAGCAGTGGTTACTACGATCGCTTCCGCGATCGCCTGATGATTCCCATTCACGATATCCAGGGGCGGGTGATTGGCTTTGGCGGCAGAACCCTGATGGATGAGCGGCCCAAGTACCTCAACTCGCCCGACACCGAATTATTCGACAAGGGTAAGGCTTTGTTTGGGCTGAATCAGGCCAAGGCGGCGATCGCCAAGCAGGATCGAGCTGTAGTGGTTGAGGGGTATTTCGATGTCATCGCCCTTCACGCCGCTGGGATCGCCAATGCTGTGGCGGCTTTGGGAACGGCCCTCAACGCCGCCCAGGTGCGCCAACTACTGCGCTACACCGACTCCAAGCAGGTGGTGCTCAACTTTGACGCTGACGCCGCCGGGGTCAAAGCGGCGGCGCGCGCAATTGGCGAAGTGACGGAGATGGCTTATCGGGGGGATATCCAACTGCGGGTGCTGAATCTGCCTGAGGGCAAAGATGCCGATGACTATTTGCAGAACCATATCGCAGAAGAGTACCAGGCTCTACTGGAGGCCGCCCCCCTCTGGCTCGACTGGCAAATTCAGCAGATTCTCGAGCCCTGCAATCTCAAGCAGGCGGATCAATTCCAGCAGGGGACTCAGGCCGTAGTGAAGCTTCTGAGTGATATTGCCAACGCCGATACCCGCACCCATTATGTTCGCCATTGCGCTGAAATTTTTAGTCAGGGCGACGCCAGATTGGTTCCCCTGTTAGCCGAAAATTTACTGGCTCAAGTCAGGCGCAAGCGGCGATCGCCCAGTGAACGAAAACCGACCCTCCCATCCCATCCTTGGGCCGCCAACTCGCTTGAACAGGCCGAATCCGCCCTTTTGCGCATTTATCTCCATGCCGCCGACTATCGTCAGGCTGTAGTCGACGCCCTGGAAGAACGAGATCTGCAGTTCAGCTTTTCCCATCATCGGGCCCTATGGCGGCAAATGACTGAGTTAGCTTCCTCGGCGACAATGGCTGGCGACCAGGCTGTAAATACGACTCAACAGCCTATGGTTTCGGACTGGGTTGAGCCCTCTGATGGGTCTTCTACGAAAGCGTCTAGCTTGGTCGCCAGATTGCGCGATCGCTGCACCGAGTCCTCAGATCCGATCAGCCAAGTCCTCCATCTTCTCCACTTGCAGGAAAAAACTCAGCGAGATATCCTACGGGCGCCGCTGGTCATCCGAGCCGCTGTCGCCTGTATGGAAAAAGCTCTCTGCGAAAAACGCTATCGCTATTTCCTCAACCTATGGGCCGAAACCGACTGCGCCGCATCCCCCGAACGCCATACCTACTATCAGCAGCAGGTCTATGCAGAGAAAAAGCGGATTGAAGAACTAGAACAGCAGCGGCAGGTAGATTTTGTCGATCTAGCTCAGATTCCTTGGGTGGGGGAGTTTTATGATTCGTTAGAGACGACCTAGATTCGCTACAATCTTCTTGACACACTACTTAAATTTTACTGACCCTACTGTTTTCTTATAGTTAAGCAATCCAAAATGAGCTATGTTCAGGAACTGCGATCGCTAGTTGGGCGACGCCCCCTAATTATTCCTGGAGCTGCCGTACTGATTATTGATCAACAGAATCGTCTACTGCTGCAACACCGCCAGGATAATCAGCAATGGGGGCTAATTGGCGGCGGCATGGAGATTGGCGAATCTTTGGAAGAGACTGCTAGGCGAGAAGTGCTTGAAGAAACTGGTTTAGAGCTAGATGGGTTGGAGTGGCTTGGTTTATTTTCAGGACAGGCGCTGATCTACGAGTATCCCAACGGGGATGTTGTCGTTAACGTTGTGGCAGTTTACACAACCCGCCAATTCAG
>JAKSDM010000115.1 GCA_022360135.1 Pseudanabaenales cyanobacterium
CATACCTGCAAGAATCGCTATAAATGCCTGAATGTGACACTTCAAAGTGTGGAATGTAGGTTTAACCTAATTATTTAAATTTTTATTTACAATGCAGGTAAAAGAGGTCTCAACTTTTGTAGAACTTTTTAGCCTGTTCAAAACCAAAGTTGGAACATGAGCTAGTATTTATCGTCTGTATAGTATTATTCATCCTACGCAGATTAAAGTTAACCTGTTGGAATAGACCAGCGCTTTCTATTGATTCAAGCGGTAAATTCTTAAGCTCTTCCTCACTGACTTGTCAGGATTCATTCAGAGAAAACAGATTTAATGAGTCCTTGCGTAGGTGATAACACCATTAACCAATCTGATTAGAGAGGGTGTCATGAAACGTTTAATTCTCGGTAGTTTATCCTTTCTGGCGCTGTTCGCCATTGCTGCGCCTGCAGTTAGGGCGGGAGTTATCCTGACAAAGAGCGCCACCACTGTACAAACAAAACAGTCCACTTTGGTCAGTGCTGTTATCGCAGAAGATGAGACCCTCTACCTGGATGAGGATCTGACTCATGAACAAAACCTGCGAATCAACAACACGACTACAGTCAATGGTGTCTCTCTGCCAGCGGGTTCAATCGTTCGCGGTCGCTTTGAACCTTTTGACGGGGGGCTGCGTTATGTAGCAAACTCAGTTAGAGTCGGCGATCGCACCATTAGGCTCAGAGCCAATTCAGAGGTCTTTGACGCTCGGAAAGATCCACGGGAAACTTCTGTTGGCTCGATCGCAACCGATAGTGCGATCGGTGCCGCCGCCGGGGCCGCTATTGGAGAGATCTTTGGCAGCATTGATGTGCTTGAGGTGCTTGGCGGCGCTGCTGCTGGCGCTGTTGTCGGTAATGTCACAGCCCCCACTGTGGTCATCATTGAATCTGATACGCCGATTATTCTCTACGTACAATAGCTGGCTTTCAGCCTACAATGGTTTATCCCTTATCTAAATAATTTAGAAGACTGGGTTAAAATCTAGCGTGGCTTGATAGGGGGATGATTTGGGATGAGTTTTTGGAGGTTGCCAGCCATAATTCATTAATTTATCCCCTTAATCGGCAACACTCAAAATCTAGGCGGCGTCTTGGCGTAGAGACATTTCTGCTCAAACCAAGGCGCTTGAAGCAAGCACGGTAATGTCTAGCTCGTGGGATGATTGAAGCGTAGTGGAAAGCGGCCTTTTCTATCAAATGCTATGTTTCTTTACTTTTGTGTGCAACTTTGTACGCATTCTGCTCCCAATTCATACCATCAAACTTCACAACACCCATTGACTTTGGTCGAGTATCTAAACAGCGTACATTAATATCAATACCGTCTGGATTAGA
>JAKSDM010000267.1 GCA_022360135.1 Pseudanabaenales cyanobacterium
CCCCAAGGCAGAACGGAAAGATATGGTGGATGAGTATTTGAACTTGGTGGGACTGGTCAAGTACCGCAATGCTTACCCGAACCAGCTATCGGGGGGGATGCAGCAGCGGGCCAGTATTGTCCGAGCCCTGGTCAATTCGCCGTCGGTGTTGTTGATGGACGAGCCCTTCGCCGCCCTGGACGCCCAAACCCGACACATGATGCAGGAGTTGCTGCTGAACATTTGGAGCACCCTGAAAACAACCGTTATTTTTGTCACCCATGACATTGAAGAAGCTATTTTTTTGGGCGATCGCATTTTTGTCATGGGGGTTCAGCCTGGAAGAATTAAAGCAGAATTGACGATTCCCTTGGTCAGACCCCGTCACGTTGATGACTTGATCACGCCGGAGTTTACCCGACTCAATCGCCAAGTCTTTGACTTAATCCGAGAAGAAACCCTGAAAAGTATGGAATCATAAAAATTCTAAAATGTGTTGGGGCGTCAACTTAACCGGGACGTTCTGACGCTGCAAGAATACGCTTCGAGAAGGAAGCGATCGCGATTAGTTTTAGTCAGTGTTGGGGTTGTCAAAAGAGTTGACCGCTGTCGCCAGAAAATCTGATTGGATCCAACGGTTCAAATCAATCTCATTGAGTTGCTCATTCCCAGGAATGGCGGCAAGTTGTTGGATGTGTTCCGTGACCCAATCCATCCGAATTTGGGTTTCGGGGAAAAACAACCCTGAGCCGTCTGAGCGATGATAGTCCAAGGTTTTGGCAACGATTTCGGGGTCTAGTCTGACCCAATTGCTTACCAGGGAAAGGGCGCTGGGCGTTGTCACATACCACTGTTGAGCGGCGATCAGCGCCTTTAGATAGGCAATCACAATGTCAGGATGTTGTTCAGCGAACGTCTCTTGAACAACAATGCCATGGAAGGTGGGGAGCTGTTCCAGATCGGCGTCGAGTAAACGCCGAAATCGCCCGTGGTGACTGGCGATTTCATGCAGCGGCGCAAAATAGGCGTAGCCATCGGCTGGCGTATTGCGTGGAGTTAGGCGATGGATGCGCAGGTTATCGATAGAGGTGAGTGTCACCTCTTGCAATAGATTGGTCCGGGAAAGGGTGCGCATAATCATGCCGTGGGCCGATGAGGCAAAGGGAACCGCAATCACCCGCTGGCGCAGATCATCTAAACTGCTGAGGGATGAGCGATCGGGAACAATGATGGTGTTCCCCGCGCCATCGGAGTTACTGGCGACAAAGCTGATTAATTTAGTTTTGGCTAAAGGAGAGGTTGAGTCCGGTGGGGATACAGCGCTTAGCAACAGAGGATAGTCTCCTAAAACACCGATATCCAATTGCTGAGATTGCAACTCGGCAACGATGGGAGCGCCTGAGGTAAAGTCACGCCATTGAATTTGGTATTCAGTCTTGCTGTACCGACCAGTGCGGGGTAAAAAATGTTCGAGTAGCCCCAATTGCTGAATAATCACCCCAGCGGTTACGGTTTGAATCGTTTTGGTTTGGATTCCGAGGGTCAGCGTCAATGTCTCTGGGGTGTCAGTATTGGAGCGACGGACAAATAATCGGGGGGATTGTAGATGGACAGTTGTTACAGCGCCCGAGAACACTGGTGGGACGGAGGAGGTTAAAACGGGTTTCTGAGCGACTGAGAGGGGCGCTTTTTTGATCAGGCGGGTGTACTCAGGTTGGTCAAGTACGAGATCGATGAACTGCTGTAAAGGTCTTGTCGATAAGGTCTCGGAGGACAGTTTTGACTGTTGACGATGATTTGCCTTAGAGAGTTGTTTAGGCGTCAGCATGTACAATCTGAAATCAAAGGCGAACTCCTGTAAAGGAATGGCTACTAAGAGGTTAGCCTGTCGTTCGATTTGCAGTTGCAAACTAGAGGCGAAGCCCAGATAATGCCCCTGGGTCAAAAAAGGGCTCATCAAACTGGGAGACTGTACAATTTCTCGATGGGTAAAGTCAGAAAGCTGCAGGTTGAGTTCTGAGAGTCGAGTTTCCAACGCCAGTCGCTCCGGTGTTTCAGCCGCGGGGAATACCCAAACTTCTGAGGTTAATTGCTTCAGACTAAGCCAGGGACAATTTGCTAAGCGATGGTCAGAAGCCACTATTAAACAATATTGAAACCTGTCAACGGGGAGTGATTTGATTTCATCGAAGTCTTGGAAATCGACTTCTGCAAACCCAAGCTCGACCTCCCCCATCGTGATGGCTTGGTGCAGCGATCGCACTGTGTTAAATGATAAACACTGCAGTTCAATGTCGGGATATTTCTGACGGTATTGGAACAAAATCTTGGGCAACCACCCCTTAGCGATACTCGCTGTACAGCCAATGCATAAACGGCTGAACTTGCCCTGTTTTATCTGGTTAATTTCTTTGATTAACCGGCTTTCCAGGTCAATCAGGTTGGGGCCTGCCTCTCGCAAATAGTTACCCACTGGAGTCAGTTTGATTTTACGACCCAGTCGATAAAAAAGCTCGGTTCCTAAACTTGATTCCAGGGATTTTATTTTGGCGCTAACAGCCGGTTGAGTGAGATTTAACGCGTCTGCCGCCTCAGTAAAGCTAAGGTGGCGGGCGACTTCTAAAAAAACTTTTAGCTGATAAATTTCCACAACAAAAGGGAGGATGCACTCAGTGGTAATTTAACAGATTAATAAAATAGTTCTACCCTAAATCATTTTTTGGCGGCCTATTTGAGACAAGTTTCAGGAATGGGGATACGGCGTTAAAGAAGAACTATTTTTGATTTTTATAAGTATATAAAAAACATGAATCGATAAACAGTGCGTTTCTATACAAATCACCTTGAGACTATTTCGGAGGCTTTTTAGGATTAAGAAAATCAGCGCTGGAAACCTATGACTGTGACGAGATTTGGTTCCCTAGTCGATATGAGGAATTTTGCGTGA
>JAKSDM010001797.1 GCA_022360135.1 Pseudanabaenales cyanobacterium
ACTGATTATTCCTGGCGTTTTAATAGCTGGCGCTTTTTTTGTCCACGACCAAGTGGCTCAAAAGCAGAAGAAAATCGCAGCTTCATTGGCCAAACAAGAAGTATTATCTACTCAAACCTCCAACAACCTTGCTCAGTCATCAATTAACTCAGACTTACCTGAGTCTGAGCAAGCCAATGGAGAGCAGGTTCTTACACAAACAAGCACCGATACCGAATTATTCTGGTTGGATAGATCGATTAGGGAGCAACTGCTTAAATCTTTGAAGAGAGCCGATTTAATTCGCTCGAATGGAAAGACTACAGGCTTTAGCGAAATCAACCCTAGCAACCCAACCGAACTCCTAGGCATTAAGCCAGATAAAGCTGATCCAACAAGTATCAACTTAAAGGGCGATCTTCTCCGAAATCTCTTCTCTACAACTGATCAAGAACTCCCGAGGGCTTTACTCATCGCCAATAATACTAGAGTTAACCTCAGTGGAATCGACCTCTTTGAGAATCAGCTAACTAGAGCCGATCTGTTTGAACCCAAACTGATAAAAGCTGACTTCAGGGTAGCGAGCTTCAGCAAAGGGAGCCTGATTGATATGGGTTTTCCTGGCGCTAACCTGTTTGGAGCCAACACTCTGGGGAATGCGCGTCTTAATAGGGATCTCAGTAAAACCAATGTTCTGAATACAGACCTCACTAGCGCTCGACAATCGAGAACTAAGCCGATAAAAATTGTCCCCTTAGGGTCCAACCTTAGCAAAATCAACCTTATAGAGGCTGTCTTTGGGACAGCTGTGCTTGACACTGTCACCTCTAACCCAGAAAACCCGCCCAAAACAAATCCAAGTAGCAACGACCTTAACCCACAAGAGGGTATGACAGGGAATCTAGGCGCTACAGACTTTAGTGAACCCAGTCAGATCCAATAAGCTAATCGGCATTTTAGTTTCCAGACCAATCCTTACCCTAACTGAGTTTGAGCGCCCGAATTCTGCAAATTGAATGCCCATCAGCTTAAACCTGGACGAAGCTAGACCTAGGCAAGATATTTCAGTAATACCAAAACGATATAAAGGTGAGCAGAATAGATCCGCTGAAAACCTTGCCGGACAAAGATTTATTATGCTCAGCTTCAAATCAAATTGGGATAACTAGTGACCCCTAATTCCTAATTCCTAATTCTCCAATGCTCCGCCAGCCAATAGCCCAGCAATACACCGATCAGACTGGCTGCTAAATCTACCCCATCAAGGGTGCGATTTGGGGCAAAGCCTTGGACCCCCTCCTCCACAACTGTGAACAGTCCAAAGAGCACTGGAAATAGAGGCGCAGGGCGTCCTAAGAGCCTTGTGTGGCGCTGCTTCAGGACTCGATGACCAACAAAAGCGGCGATGCAGTAGAGAACAACATGCCCAATTTTGTCGGCATACGGAATGCCCAATAACAGTTGAGTTGGCAGCTGCCCAGTGTAAGCCAAGACCAGGATAGTGAGAAAAATGATCAAATAAAGACTCGAAATTATGCTCCAACCAGGTCTAGATAATTTGAGGACGTGAAATTTCATACAAAGGGTGGGGTGTCAATGTTCTATTGTCTTAGAGTGCCCACACCGCACCTGCCCTTCATTTCAAAAATCAATCTGCAATCATTGAGCGGTTCACTGCCACCCAGATCGTCAGATTCTCTAAAGCTGGCGACGGTCTATAGCGGGTTTCATATGCATGGTCTACACCTTACACCCTGCCTTCACTTAGATTTATTTCATCCCAGCGAGAATCGCTTAAACTCAGTTTACATCAGTGTCCTTCTAAGCAGGGGGCGATCGCCTAATCACTCCTCAGTACTCTCTCACTGCTGCATCATAGAAAAGGTGTCGTCTACCCAGGTTTGAGGAATTGACTACTGCTAATTTGCAAAAACTATTGGGGATGTTAGGACTGATTGGCCTGAGGGCGATCGCATCCTGCCTCCACCCCCTTTCCCAATCTACGGCGCCTCAACTGTCTTCTACCGCAGAAGCGACAGCCCGAATGCGAAGACCGAAACGACGGCGTCGGCTGCCCGAATCAGCCCATCCGCTAAGGCGGTTGATGGCCTATGGACGTGACTATCGAGTACTGGTTTGGCAAGCGATCGCTTGCTCGGTTCTGAACAAAATCTTTGATCTGGCTCCCCCCGTCTTGATTGGTCTAGCAGTCGATGTGGTAGTGCAACAGGAAGACTCTTTTATCGCCAGTTGGGGGGTGACGAGTATCCTGGGACAACTGATCGCCCTGTCGATTCTTACCTTTATTATCTGGAGCCTGGAATCTATTTTCGAGTACGCTTATGGGCGACTGTGGCGGAACTTGGCCCAGACGATTCAGCATGAGCTGCGGATTGATGCCTACCAACATCTACAGGAGTTAGAGCTAGTTTATTTCGAAGACCGCAGCACAGGCAGCTTGATGGCAGTGCTGAATGACGATATTAACCAGCTAGAGCGGTTCCTTGACCGCGGCGCCAATAGCATCCTGCAAGTGGCTACAACCGTGATTATGATCGGGGGAGCCTTTTTTGTCCTGGCGCCGACCGTGGCCTGGATGGCAATGCTGCCGATGCCATTTATTCTGTGGGGCTCCATTCTCTTCCAAAGACTCTTGGCCCCCCGTTACGCCGAGGTGAGGGAGCGTGTCAGTTTGCTCAACAGTCGCCTGTCAAACAACTTGTCCGGGATCACCACGATTAAGAGTTTTACGGCGGAAGACTACGAAGTTGAGCGAATTCGGGCCGAGAGTGAAGCCTATCGCCAGAGCAACCGACGGGCGATCGCCCTCAGCGCTGGTTTTGTACCCCTAATTCGTATCCTGATTCTAGTTGGCTTCACCGCCACGTTGCTTTTCGGCGGGCTTCGGGCGGCAGCGGGTGAGATGCCGGTGGGAACTTACAGTGTGTTGGTGTTCATTACCCAGCGGCTGCTATGGCCGTTGACCAGTCTGGGAGATACGCTAGATCAATATCAACGGGCAATGGCCTCCACTAACCGGGTGATGAATCTACTGGATAGTCCGATTACCATTCAGCCGGGGGATAAGCGCTTGCCTCTGAGTCAGGTGAAAGGCGAAATTCAATTCCAAGAAATTACCTTTGCCTACCAGGAACGGACTCCGCTGATTCGAAACCTAACTCTCAAGGTTCCGGCAGGGCGGACGATCGCCATTGTGGGATCTACGGGATCTGGTAAGAGCACCCTGGTAAAACTATTACTCCGGTTATACGAAGTCCAGTCTGGACAGATTATCCTGGATGGCCTTGAGCTCCAGGCGCTGCGTCCCAGAGACCTACGACAGGCGATCGGGTTGGTCAGCCAGGATGTGTTTCTGTTCCACGGTACGGTGGCTGAGAACGTTGCCTATGGCAGCTTTGATGCAACCCCAGAGGAGATTGTGGAAGCGGCCAAGATTGCTGAGGCGCACGAGTTCATCCAGCAATTGCCTCAAGGGTATGACACGACTGTCGGGGAACGGGGTCAGAAGCTCTCAGGCGGTCAACGGCAGCGGCTGGCGATCGCCCGGGCCGTGCTGAAAAATCCGCCGATTTTGATCCTAGATGAAGCCACCTCAGCGGTGGACAACGAGACAGAGGCCGCCATTCAGCGATCGCTGGAGCGGATTACTCAAAATCGCACTACGATTGCGATCGCCCACCGTCTTTCCACTATCCGCAACGCCGACTGTATCTACGTGATGGAGCAAGGCCAACTGGTGGAATGGGGAACCCATGAAGAACTACTAGAGCGAGGAGAACTCTACTCAAGTTTGTGGCGGGTGCAGATGGGGCTACAGATGGCTCAACCGTGAAACTCCGTAAGTCTCAATTTTTCATACTGATTCGAGCACGGAGAATCCGAATTGGGTCAATCGGTAAATTCATCTGAATTTTGCATAAATTGACTTTCTGGACGGTAGGGATTTCCTCTGGACTGGGCAATCTGAGATGGCAGCCGCCGCGATCGATGATCGCCTTTGTGGGTCATGCAATCTGGGAATGCTTCTACCGAATTATTTAGGAACAATGGCTACCGAATCTTCAGCTGACATTTATCTGGCTGATCAATTAAAAACGTGCGTCAAAAACCAATTTACAGGTCAACTTGACATCCAAGGTTCAACCAATCAGGAGTGGTGTCTTTACTTCTTCATGGGCCGCATTGTTAGAGACAGAGGGGGAGAACATCCCGTGCGGCGCTGGCGCAGACAACTATCACAGCATTGTCCTCAACTCGATCTGGGTGATATTTACCCTTCAGGTAACTCAGGCAG
>JAKSDM010001686.1 GCA_022360135.1 Pseudanabaenales cyanobacterium
AAAATGACCCGTTGTTTGGGAGCATTTTGGGGCAAGATGTCGGCAATGGGTTCAATCAATAGCTGATAGAGCTTTTGGAGCTGCTTTGCAGCAGTCCCTTCTTCGTTCGCGGGTTCTAATCCACCCCGATTTCTAACCCCGATCGCCTCCCGACTTTGAGTCACAAGAGCGGCTATATTTTCGTCACCGAGGTCAACCTGCCGGAAGTGCATTTCTCCATCAGGTTGCACAACCCAAATGTAGATTTCAGAATTGCCAATGCCCGTATCTACAAGGGAATATTCAACCAAAACACTGTTTTGCTGTCGAGCTATCCGCTGAATTTCGGCAAAGTTGGGGGGATTCGTTGAGGTTTGCTCTATCCGCTGCGGTTCGGCACGATTTGCCAAGAGTTCCACAAATGCGCGAGTCCGTCCCCGCTCAGCCACTTCCAATGCCCGTTGCGGCTGAGTCCGAGCAACGAGAACCTGCTGCAGAACCCCATAGGTTAATTTTTGCGTTTCAAACAGTTTGATTTTGTCGTCGTCGCTCAGTTCCTGGGGACGAAGCGACTCCAGTACAGCTATTGCTTCAAAAAGTTTTTCTTCTGCGTCTAGAAGCTTGCCCGATAAAAATAGGGTAGTTCCCATATTGCTAAGGGTATGGGCTTCGGTGGCGCGATCGCCAATTTGGCGGGCGATGGCTAAGGCTTGCTGAGAGTAGTTGAGGGCTTGGGGATAGTTCCGAAGCTTTTGATAGACCTCTCCTATGTTGGTCAGGGTTATGGCTGCGCCATAAGGATTGTCGATGTCACGTTTGATAGCTAAGGATTGCTGATGGTAATCGAGGGCTTGGGGATAGTCCCCTAGATTTCGGTATACATTGCCAATGTTGCCTAGCGAGATGGCTTCGCCTGAGCGATCGCCGATGTCACGTTTGATAGCCAAGGACAGTTGATAATGCTCGATGGCTTGGGGATAGTCCCTCAGGTTTCGGTAGGCAGCGCCAATGTTATTCAGAGCAATACTTTCGCCAGCCCGATTACCGATTTCGCGGAAGATAGCTAAGGATTGCTGAGAGTAGTTGAGGGTCCGGGGATAGTCCCCTAATAATTGGTAGACATTACCAATGTTGCCCAAGGCATGGCCTTCGGCTGCGCGATTATTGATTTCGCGAGTTATGGCTAAAGCTTGCTGATTGTGATCGAGGGCCTGGGGATAGTTTCCCAGATTTTCGTAGACAATGCCAATGTTGCCTAGGACTCTGGCTGCGTTGAGGCGATCGTCGATTTCACGGAAGATACCTAAGATTTGCTGATAGTGATTGAGGGCTTGGTCATAATCCCCCTGCAAGTCGTAGATAATGCCAATATTGCCCAAGGTTATAGCTTCACCTAGGCGATCGCCGATTTCGCGTTTGATAGCTAAAGATTGCTGATAGTATTCGATGGCCTGGGCATAGTTACCCTGCTTTTCATAAACAATACCAATGTTGTTCAGAATTTTACCTTTGGTAGAGCGTAGAGCTTCGCTCACACCATAGACATCACCGATTTCGCGAGTGGCGGCTAAGGCTTGCTGATAGTATTCGAGAGCCTGGGCATAATCCCCCAGATCTTTGTAAGCATTGCCAATGCCAAGCAAGGCTTCACCTTCGGTAGTGCGCAGAGCTTCGCTTGCACCATAAACTTCACTGATTTCACGATAAATCTCCAAGGCTGATTGGTAGGACTGCAGCGCTTCTCGAAATTTACTGTCCTGATATTGCTGATTTCCACGTTCCCGCAGTTGGTCAGCTTCTGTCTGATGAGCTTCGGTTAGAGCTGCCTGGGCTAGTCTTCGTGTCTGCCTGCTTCCAAACAATTCCCAGGTTAATCTCTCCAAGTCTCCTTCCACCTGCAACAGCCTTGAGGCCGGATTAGCAGAAACCTGGGCCAATACCGGGGCTACAATTACTCCAAACAAGGCCATTAAGGCGGCCAAAGTCATTTTTGAGAGGGATGAAGACATGGCAGAGCATATTATGGGTATTTCTTTTTTTTAGTAACCACTAAAATCCGTAAATGCACGATGCTCCTTGTAGGATTTTAATATCGGACCTCGTTTGGCGGCATTACCCTCAGGGGTAATTTTTAGAGGGTGATGGGTTATATCGAGACCCAGTCAGCAGTTTAGCTGAGCACTGCAAAGGGACAAACTAGATGTACTCAAAAAAACGTCCGGCGGCTGTTTCCATAGCCGAACACCCTTAGCCATCACATTTGACCATTAATGGCGTATAACTTTAAATGGAATCGTCTTAGATAATCAGTAAATACCCTGAATGTGTGGTCATATGCCACATTTCATCATTTAATCAAGTCATCACCGGGAGAATCCTTGCATTTCGCCGTCGATATGTGTGCGGCATAAGTCCCTCAATACCTGTGACTCCAGGATCAATCTGGCTCTTCAGCGCTTGTTATGTAAATCGAGGTTTTACTAGGCTGGAAACCTAATCCAGCAAAGGATTGATGCAATTTAGAACGCCCGTCGCCTGCGAAGTTGGACAAGCGATCGCATCCCCCCGCATCCTCGCCTTACAACTTCGGTTAGACGACGGTCTTCCTCGATAACTCCATTGCCCTTACTTCGCTTCCCCAATCAAGGTAAACACCGCCCAATCTCTGGGTTCCGGATGAGTCTCCATTGTGACCAACATCGCCCGCCGCAATGCCTGAGCTTTATCCAATCCGGATCGCCACTGCCGATAAAACTCGGTCATCAGCTCTGCCGTTGGCGCGTCTGGCACCGCCCACAGCGAGACGATCACACTGGGTGCGCCAGCTGTAATCAGTGAACGAGAAAGTCCGATCACGCCATCGCCGGTAATCTCTCCTAACCCAGTATTGCAGGCGCTGAGCACGACTAATTCGGCGTTGAGGCTGAGGTTCTGAATCTCGTTGGCGGTCAGGAGGCCGTCTTCACCGTCTCCTGGGGTCAGGGCGATCGCACCCGGCACATCCTGCACGCCGGAGTCTTTTGGCTGCCCATACTCCAACAATCCGTGGGTGGCAAGATGGATCACCCGAGCATCGGGCATCTGTTGTTTCAGGGTTGTTTCTGTCGCTTCTGAGTTGGTTAATGCCTGGGTGTCGAAGAACTTGGCAATGGCTAGGGCTTCTTGCTCTGCCCCTGGAAGGCTGGCTAACTGTCGGTCTGGTTCATCCGATGAGACCCACACGTTGGGCATTTCGGGGTTGCCCACAATCAGCAAATCGTCTTTCTGTAGAGCCGTTGATGCAGCTTGACCAGAGGCCATATGACCATTGACCTCTAACCGTTCCCGTTGTATTCGGGTCAAATCCAGCATTTGAATCGCTGGCGCTGTGAGAATGGTGTGTTGCTGAATCAGATATTGACCATTAGCATCTTTCAGGGCGGGAAAAGGAACCATAAATAAGCCTTCTTGGGGAATGAAGACAACGAGATCGTCTTCGTCAGCAGGGAGTAAATCGATGATCGGTTCAATCAATAGTTGGTGGAGCTTTTGAAGTTGTTCAGTTTCGGTAGGCCCCTCTGAGAGAACTGGTTCGAATCCCCCTCGACTTCTTACGCCAAAGGCATTACGGCTAAATTGGATCAAGTCTTTAAGCTGCAAATCCTCGCGATTCAGATCAACCTGTCGGAATGCAACTTCTCCAGTGGGTTGGACAACCCAGATGTAGAGTCCTGTTGCTCGACCCCGTAGTTTTCCCTGGAACTTGAATTCATCTTCAGGTACAAGCGTATACTCCACCATTGTGGCGTTCTGTTGACGGGCAATTTGTTGAATCTGAGCAAGGGTGGGGAGCTGATTGGTAATCGATGCTGATGCATAGGATGCTTGGCGACTGGTGAGCAGGTCCATTAAAGCTCTGGCGCGACCTTGTTCCGAAATCTCCAGTGCAGCTTCATGCTTGCCCATATGTATCAGCACTTGTTGGAGCAGATTGTAGGTGTAGAGCTGAGTGTCAAAAATTGATCGATTATAGGCGTCATTTAAATCAGATCGCATAGAAGACAAGGTTGAAATTGCAAGCCTTAATCGGTCTTCGGCTTCCTCCAAGCGATCAGCTGCTAACAATGAAAATATTGTCATGACAGCGATCTCGACCATCCATACTGATCTCTATCTCTGAGTGTTTAAGCCGTTCTGTGAAGGCGTTAGCTGTGAACTGGGCGCCTTGGTCAGAGTTGAAGATCTGGGGATGGGAATAGATTGAGAGCGCCTCCTCCAAAGCCGCAATACAGAAATAAACATCCATCGTATTCGACACTCGCCAACTGAGCACCTTACGGCTATACCAGTCCATAATCGCCACCAAATAGAAATGCCCTTGAGCACCGGCAGATAGGTGATATCGGTGCTCCAAACCTGATTGACACAGACAATTTCAACCTCACGTAACAAGTAGGGATATATCTTGTG
>JAKSDM010001639.1 GCA_022360135.1 Pseudanabaenales cyanobacterium
TGAAGTAAGGCTTGTTTTCCATCCAACGCTTTTGGCTTAATTGTTAAGAAGAACAGATTTTGATTTGGCCAGAGAGATTATTCTCTTAGAGGATGTTTTAAAAGGGTCAACTTACGTGCCGTAGGCCACCTAAGCCAATTTCAGAAGGGCTTCAAATGCCTATTCTGTCGTGTGGTTTCTAGGTGGCTCAGGTAGCCAAACACTGTCTTGAGGACTTTTCAAATACCCTCTTACAGATAAAATACCAAAACAGAATGGAAGCTTAAGTTTTCTACTGCAAAAAACAACAAATTGACAGGCATCGCCCTCTTGACTAATTGCAATTTTTCATATCCTAGATTGGCGAAGGTATTGATTGCTGTGACCAATTATCCCTATTTATTGAAAAGTTAATCTTGTTTAATCTAAATTAATATGAATTCCTGTCTACTCTAAAAATAATCAAGTTTTACTTCATAACTGTCTCAAATTGGTGGGAGTAATTGACATCACATAAAATGGTGGCCAAGTGATAAAGCTGCAGGATAGTATCAATGAAGGACTTTTTTGTCAGCTATAACGGAGTAGATAAAGATTGGGCAGAGTGGATTGCCTGGACTCTTGAAGATTTTGGATATACAACAATCATTCAGGCATGGGATATGAGGCCTGGTGCTGACTTTATCTTAGAGATGCAAAAAGCAGCTTTACAAGCTAAGAAAACTATTGCTGTTTTGTCTGAGAATTATCTCCACTCTAAATATACCCAACCAGAATGGGCTGCAGCGTTTGCAAGTGACCCGCAAGGTGATGAGAGACGATTAGTTCCTATCCGTGTTGGCATATGTGATCTCAGTGGGTTAATTGGACAAAGAGTATATATTGACTTAGTTGGAAGCACTCGTGAGATAGCCCGTGACAAATTAATTAGAGGGCTGAGTGCCCGTGATAAACCAAACGAAGAGCCGAACTTTCCAGGAGAGGGATCCTTTAAGAGTAGAACTCTAGCCATTGATGAAAAGCCACCTATTCTATTTCTAGAAGATCAAGAAAGAGACGAATTTCAAGAGATTTTAGATCCTCAAAACACCTTGCATAATTTGAAAGGTAGAGACTATTTTGAATTTATTGGCCGCAGAAGTGAATTGGCAAAGCTTTTAAAGCATATATCACCAAGCTATCGCCAGCATATTACCGTAGTAGATGGTATTGGCGGTGTTGGCAAAACAGCCCTCGTTCTTGAAGTGGCCTACTGGTGCTTGGATGCTAAAAACAATACTTTTAAATCTATAGATTTAGATATCGAAATTCCTGAATTTGACGCTATTATCTTTACTTCTGCAAAAACGGCCTATTTAGATGCTGAGGGAATTCGGAAACGTCCATCTCAAGAGCGATGTTTGCAAGATATCTTCCGTACAATTGCTCGTACTCTCGGAAGTACAGCTATCAACCAAGCATCAACAAAAGATCAACTAGAATTGGTGTATCAGTGTCTTAACAAGCAATCCACATTGTTGATAATTGATAATATGGAAGTATTAGAGAGTAGTGAGAAGGAAAAAATATTCAATTTTCTGGCCAATTTACCAATCACTTCTCAAGCTGTTATTACAACGCGAGAAAAGCTTGTTAATTATCCTTCTATCAGTTTGCCACAGCTTTCACAAGAAGAGAGTCTAGAACTAATTCAACAACACGCAAGAGGAAAAGAGATTGACATTAGTGATAGTCATGCACAGGCTCTCTACGAGAGATTTGAGGGGATTCCTCTGGCGTTGATCTATGCCATTGGGCGAATTGCTCAACATCACTCTATTGACCGAATACTTAGTAGAACAGAAGCTTTACCAGATGACATAGCTCGTTTTTGTTTTGAAGAATCGGTTCAGCCACTTAGGGGGCAACCAGCTCACAAGATTTTGATGGCTTTAGCTATTTTTCAGGGGGCTCCAACCCGTATTCCTCTATCGACGGTTGCTGGACTGAGTGAAGATCATATTGCAGTTGACGATGGGTTATCTCAGTTACAATGCCTTTCATTAGTCAGAGAAGATGATGATAGACGTTATAGAATTTTAGCCCTGACACGTGAATATATACGATTAGAAATCAGTCGCCATGGTGAATTTGAGGCCGTAGCACGCAACCGATTAGTCAAGTGGTGTATCCAGTTTACCGAGGAATACGGTGGTTTAGACTGGAAAGACTGGCGTGTGAGATATAACAAGTTAGACAATGAGTGGAGTAATCTTATTGGAATTCTTGAGTGGTGTTCAGCACATGACCGATATGAGGATGTAAAAGCCATATGGAATAATATCGACAACTATGTTGATCTTGCAGGGCATTGGCAAATTCGGATAAACTGGCTTGACTGGTTAGCCGAACATGCTTCTCAACGGGCTGACTTACCCACCTATGTCCAGTCAATCTCAATCAAAGCTTGGACACTTATGTTAATGGGAGGAGAGCGACTAAAAGAAGCGCAAAATATTCTTCGGGAAGCATGGAACCTCAGGAACCATGTAAGTTATCTTGAACAAGCAGAACTTGCTAAAGATATAGCTGTGCTTGGTATTCATAGAAATCACTACAAATACACTTTGAAATGGCTAAATTATGCTGAAAAAATTCTAAGATTGGCCGCTCTAAAAGATGAAGACTATAAACGCTACTGGATATATTACTCTTACTACCGAAGTAGAGTTAGTTACTTCCAAGAACAATATGAAAATGCAAAACAAATATTGAAGAAAATTCTTGAATTGGGAGAGGAAATTGGTTGGCAGCGTTTTACTAGCTATGCAGAACACAGGTTAGGAGAAGTTGCCATGAAAGAAGGAAAAATGGTTGAAGCTCGAAACTATATAGATAAAGCATTATGGGTGGCTAGGAATAATAATGAGCAAAGACGCATTATGCTTTGCTTAACTTCTCTTGCCCGACTTGAGCACGAATGCGGTAACCATGACAATGCATGCAAATTAGAATTCGAAGCAACTCAAATTAGCTATGGTAGCTGGATGACAAGAGGAGACTTGAAAGATTTAGAATCCTTGCATAGAGAGTTGAAATGTGAAGTGTAGCCAGTAACAATGTGAGGTTTCTCATCTTAGTGTTGCAGAAAGCTTTTTCATCCACACAGATTTGATTGCGTTATGCAAAACCTACACCGCAGTGACACTTTCCAATCTATCATTTTTCGGT
Source organism: Pseudanabaenales cyanobacterium (assembly GCA_022360135.1). Taxonomy (GTDB): domain Bacteria; phylum Cyanobacteriota; class Cyanobacteriia; order Phormidesmidales; family Phormidesmidaceae; genus JAKSDM01. The sequence goes on from JAKSDM010001639.1 coordinate 3,190, forward strand.
TTGGTAATCGCTCTACTTAGTCTTATTGCTTTACTTGTGTATATGTTTATAGGTTGAGGTAGTTCTTTTCATGTCACACGAGTTAAATCAGTGGCTTAACTCAGCCATTTAGTCAGATCCCACTCTTTTAACTTGCTTTCCTTTCAATGCCTATCCCAGATAGCGGATTGCAATCCACAAAGCTGAGGGCGTTGCTGATCCAGGGGATGGATTAAGGTCTGTAACCTTTGATAACTCATTCAAAATCATCCCACAATTAAGCAACGCCAGCTGAGCGAGTCTGGGTCCAGGAACTCCGCGATCGCTATCTCCTATATCGTCTCTACCGAGTATTTAATCTCTACGGCATCATTTTCCACAAGTCAATGCCAAAAAATCGCTTGCACTGCCTGGGATTATCCTCTATAATAGGACGTTTTTTTCAAATTCGAATGAACCAGTGCATCTACCATTATCTGAACAGTCTTTATCTCTGGATCATGATGCCTTTATCAAGGTTCTCACTAATACCGAAAACCTATTGATCATCCAGGATCTGGATGGGGTCTGTATGCCGTTGATGAAGGATCCCATGTCCCGAGTGATTGACTTGACATACGTGGAAGCCACTAAGGCTTTTGACGGTCAGTTTTTCGTTCTGACCAATGGGGAGCATATTGGTAAAAGAGGCGTCAATGGAATTATCGAGAGGGCGGTGGGCAATCCGTTTGGGGTCAAACAAAATGGGCTTTACCTACCGGGTTTAGCGGCAGGCGGCGTGCAGTGGCAGGATCGGCAGGGAGCCGTCTTCCATCCCGGGGTGAGTGATCAGGAGTTGGGGTTTCTAGAGCGCATTCCCAACAAAATTGAGGACCGACTAAGATGCTTTTTTGAGCGGCGGCCCAGTCTCTTAGAATCGGTTGAACTTGAGAACTGCATCCAATCAGCTGTATTGAGCAATAAGGCGTCGCCCACTGTAAATCTCAATACATTTTATCAGCGGCTGGGCGATCGCACGGACATTTACATCGCTCTCCAGCGGGAAATGCAGACATTGATGGAAGACATACTTTTTGAGGCAGGGCAAAGCGGTTTGGGAGAATCCTTTTTCGTCCACTACGCGCCGAATTGGGGTCAGGACGAAAGGGGGAAGGAAATTGTCTGGTTTACCCAAGGACAAGAGTCGGGGACGACGGATTTTCAGTTCATGTTGCGAGGAGCGGTGAAAGAAGCAGGTGTACTAGCCATCTTGAATCATTATGTTTTTCAGAAAACAGCGGATTATCCGCTGGGAGAGGAGTTTAACGTTCGGCAAGCGCCCAATAACCAGGCGGATTTGCTTAACCTGGTTGCAGATGCTTTCAAAGCTGAACATCTCCCTACTATGGTGGGGGTTGGCGATACGGTCACTAGCAAGGTGGCGGAAATGGCGGAAGGACAAGTTCAGGTTCGCCGAGGGGGGAGCGATCGCAACTTCCTTCAACTGATCCAAGACATTGGTAAACTATTCAACAATGGTAACCTGGTTGTCTATGTAGACAGTAGTGATGGAGAGCTCAAGAATCGCCAGCCCTTGAAAGTAGGCAAAGCGCTTCCCGCTGATTCTGAAAGCCTCCCCACAAAACTCAAAGTCCTGGAGGGTCCAGGCGATCCGTTGGATACCGACGATCCGCTGCGATTAAATGTGGCTTTCCCAGGTGGATATCGACAATATACGGCCATTTTCAAGGAAGCGGCCCGGAAGCGATTAGGGGGTTAGTATAGTGAGATCAATGGGAACATGACCACTTTCCTACAAGCCTACGAATATGCGGCGAGTCATCTCGATAAATTGCAACTAGCATTACAACAGCATCTACTGCTTGTCGCGGCGCCATTGGGGGTTGGCTTGCTGCTGGGGTTACCGTTGGGGCTGTTAAGCGCTCGCTCAAAAATCGCTTCCACCGTCCTGATCAATAGTTTTAACTCCCTGCGAGTCATCCCCAGTCTGGCGATTTTGTTTATCGTCATTCCCTACTTTGGGCTGGGTTTTAAGTCCGCTGCGATCGCGCTCACTTTTCTAGTCATGCCCCCCATTCTGATCAGCACCGATGTCGCCTTCCGCAGCATCGATCCGATGATCCTTGAGGCAGCCAGAGGTATGGGCATGTCGTCGGGGAGAATCTTGCGAACAGTGGAAATTCCGCTTGCCTTACCTGTGGTGATCGCTGGGGTCAAAACCGCCACCGTCGAAGTCATTGCCAGCGCTACGCTAGCCGCTTTTATCGGAGCAGGCGGTTTAGGGGATTTTGTGGTCTTAGGCTTTGCCGTCTACGACAGCGCCATTTTACTGGTGGGCGCCATTCCAGTTGCTTTGATGGCCTTAATTGCGGAAATCTGTCTGACCATTCTGCAGCGAGTCGTGCAATCTCCGATCAACAATCAGCGATCAGCAGTCAGCTAACCCCGCTGCATTCGTTTTTCTGGACTGACCTTATCTTCTAGGCCCAATAGAGCTGTATTAATAGCAAGGGCCAGAAGGGCGACCGCGATCGCGCCGATCCAGATTTTGTCGTAGCGGTTGGTTTGGATGCCCTCAAATAGCAAAGCGCCCAATCCGCCAGCATTAAACTTGGCTCCGATAGTGGCGATCGCAATGGCGATAATGGCGGCCAGACGAATACCTGCAACGAAAATTGGCAATACCAACGGCGTTTGAATCCGCCACCACCGTTGCCAGCCATTCATTCCCATTCCCCGGGCCGCTTCCAATACAGCGGGGTTAATGGATTCCAAGCCAACGGCCAGATGGCGCACTAAAACTACTTGGGTATAGAGCACTATGGCCACAATCACTGACTGGGCATTCAAGCCAAAAATAGGCACTAGCAAAATAATCAGCGCCAAACTTGGCACTGTGTAGAGGATGCCCAGCAATCCCATCACAGGCATATTTAGCCAGCGCACATGGGTAACTAACAAGGCCAAGGGAACGGCCACTAACATGGCGATCGCAAGCGCCCCGACGGTCATTTGCAAATGTTGCAGCAGTAGCACCCAAATTATTCCCGGGTTGTTAAGTAAGTAGTCCATTACAACAAAACAAGCCAGGACTAACTATTTAATATAGCGTACTTTCTTAACCCACACTGATGAATACTTAGCGCTGGATTATACGACTGACGCTCACTATGAATTAGTCGATTGGGAGCTTGTGCAAATGTCGCCGGAGAGTACTGAGAACTCGGTTATCGGAAGCTAGGACGGCTGCACAAGCGGGTAAGCGGCGGAAGACCATTACTCTGGATATGCCCTCGCCATTTTATTAATGTAACTATGAATGCGCACCGATTTAATCTGACTGGTTCAAAGCTGCTTGAAAAGAATTTTCCGGTGAGATGGGTGATTGAGCAGATGAGTTTTTCTGGGCGTAGAATAGGGCAAGTTCGGACTCAACCACTTGCCATTCATCGTCAGAAATTTCTGACTGCGCGATGCTGACGATTGAAGCATTTGTCTGCAGAGAGTCTGGTTGAGGCGCTGATTCAGAGGCTAA
>JAKSDM010000966.1 GCA_022360135.1 Pseudanabaenales cyanobacterium
CAACCGCTGCCATGGCTCGGATTGATTTCGAAATAGACAGTTGGAAGCAGGCGGCGTACGGAAAAGGAACGCTGGCATGGTTACTCCAGCCCAGGTTTTTCACCCAGTGACCCTCAGACCTGACAAGCAGGGGGAGATGGGGGAGATGGGGGAGCCTCCTCTGCCTCCCCTGCCTTCCCTACCTCTTGACGCCTGGGGCGTAAGCTGTGTAGACGTCGGCGAGATTAAAGGTGTCTGTCGTTCGGGTGACTCCATTGCGGGTTTCACTCGCCATTAGGGTGAAGCCGCCGCCGTATATTCCTGCCACAGAGAAGGATGAATCTATCGTGACAAACCGGGGATTATTTGCATTGGAGACGCCGCTGCCAACGTGGTGGGTTCCGAGCAACTCGGTCTGGCCTCCATTAATTGTCTTAATCACAGTCCCTTCGTCTTCCGACTTCATTCCCAGAATCCAGACTTGGCTATTGTCATTGAGGACTTTAGCCTCTAGGGTTGGATTATCCTGAGTGTTGGTTTCAATATTCAATTGTCGAGCCCAGACATGCTGGTTTCTGAAGGTCGATGCGCTGCCCACAGCATCGTTAATGAAGACATCTCCCGGAGCTGTCACAGCCGGAACATACTGGAAGCCCAATAGGTTGTTGAGCACCAGGGTGCGATCGCTGGCGTGTTCAATTGCCTTCAGCCCCTCTAAGCGCTCAATTACCACCACGGGTTCGGCTCCGTCCACCACTCGAATGACGCCATCGTCACCTGTGCGAAGGTTCGCTTCAGTCCCGAGGAAACGGCTGACATTGCCGCCCAACTCAAGCGTACCGTTAAGATTCCAGGTCCCCCGAGGCAGGTAGATAGTCGTAGCGCCCGAGTCAATCGCCGCCTGAATCGAAGCTGTGTCATCCAGCCCGTCATTCGGAACGCCACTAGAGCCAATCACATGCCGATGGGGACCGTCCCAATTATTGAGATTGGTCTCCCAAGCCACTTCAGGGGTTTCTTGGATGGGTAGCCCTAGCATTCCGTCCGGCGAGGAGAACAACTCAAACGGGTCGCCAGAGCGATTGGGGCCTGATCCATTGGCCCAAAATTCGTCAATGTAGCCAACCGGCGCATCTAGATTACCCCGACCGAAGTTGAGGATGTTATCAACCCCCAGGCTATAGCCAGCGGTTTGAGTATGGCTAACATACATCGATTTCTGGTTGATAATTGCAGGTTTAGAGGCGGCTGCGCCAATCCCCGTCAATGCGGAGTCAACCAGGACAAACCCAGCCTCCCCATCATTTCGGATGGCGGTTACCGCATTGGTGCTCTGCACATTCCGCGCAAACACCCGTTGTGATGTGGTGTTCCACCAACCATAGACATTTTGATTGGTTAGGGTAATGTCTTCAAAAGTCTGGCTAGCGGTTTGCCAACGGGTTTTAATGCCATAGTCAAATCCATCTACCGTAACATCTTGGATTAACAAGGGGCCGATCGCGTCATCAAATTCCATATCCAGACCGATCTCACCCTGACCATCCTCAGACTTAATCGTCACATCCTTGACTGTTCCTTGGTTACTGGCCCAGAACTGCAGACCTTTAGCATTGGGATGGTTTACACCGACATTGAGGGTTAAATTGCGAACCGAGTTGCGGAAGCGATCGGCGGTGGTATTGCCATTATTTCCCCCGGTTCGAATCAAGGCCCCCGAGAAACTGGCCTTGACGCTATCCATCAAGCGTAGAACCGTGTCTGACTCGCTCTGCCCCTGGAAAATATTTCGTTTCTGCTGGTTAGCGAGCGTCAGGGTATTGCTAATGTCGTAAACCCCATCGGAGAAATAAAAGATGTGGTTACCTGATGGGTTCTCATCCAGCGCCCGTTGGATAGCAGCGGTGTCGTCCTTGCCATCATCGGGGATAGCGCCGTACAACCTGACGTCAATCACACCTGCGTCATTGGGGAAGACGATACCGTCGCCGCTAGTATTTCCGTCGTCATTCGAGTCTATCGCGGTTAAGAAGCCGCTGCCGCCAATCGCCAGAAAGCTGGCCCGTTCGGTCGTATGCTTGGTGCCCTGATTGACACTGGTATCTTCCTCAACCTTTATCTGAACGCCATTGCCGCTAAGGTTGCGATAGCGCAGTCCAGCTGGGTCTTTGCCATCATAAGTGGCGAGAGATGCTAAGAACTGGGGCGGGCCTGACAAATTGGGGCCGAAATCGAGGCTGCGCCATTTATGTGTGATGTTATCTCCAGTTTGGCCGACCTGATAGGTGTGTCCATTCCAGGCCCCTTGCCCGGTAGACATGGCTAGCCAACCGACCGTTTCAGTGGTGTGGCCGGAAAATTGCAAAGCTTCCTCTTCTTCCATAGCCAGCTGGAAACCATTGGCGCTAGTGTCTTTTTGACGAGTACGAACAAAGTCTCCGCCGTTCCGGGTTTGCACCTGGCTGAAGACAGCCGGAGCCGCATTAAAGCTCTGGGAAAAGTCAATCGATTCAAACCCGCTCCTGGCCAGGAGGTTGGTGTCAAGCGTTCCCACCTCAAGCAAAGCGCCATTGGCTAACTCCCAGTTGCCCGCTTCCAGAACCAGATACGAAAAGCTTTCGGGGATATGGACTCCATCCAGGTTACTCGGTTCTTGGATAGCGGCTGTAAACCGATCGCGCTGTATATTTTCAATCCGAACAATCGCAGGTTGACCGCCGTTAAAGGAGAGGGGTTGAGCAAACACAACTGGGTTTGTGTAAGTTTGGTCAAAATAGATGGTTTGACTTTGATGATTGAAGCCAGTCACCGTCCCCGTCTCTCCGATCACTTTCTCGCTGCTGGCGCTTGCCGCCCTATTCATGGGAACTGGATTGTCGACTCCCATCTCTGAAGCTTGAAGTCCGGAGGTAAATAGCTCAGCTCCTCTCTCCGCCATTACTCTTGCAGGGG
>JAKSDM010000678.1 GCA_022360135.1 Pseudanabaenales cyanobacterium
CTCTCCAGGCTGGGCTTAATGAATAAACTGGCGGCCTCTCGCCGATTACCTCGCCAAGAATCGTTGGGCGCCCATGTTGTAGATAGCGAGCAGGTTTTCACCCTTAGAAACGCCGCTCAACATCCTGCCTTCTTTCGCAGCATTTTGGTTCAGCACTACGGTATTCGGGCTTATCTAGGCGCGCCCCTGATAACTGCTGACGGCTATTGCGTGGGAGCTTTGGCGATTATGGATTTGATTCCTCGCCAATTTACTCCCCAGGAAGTTACTTTTCTAGAACTTAATGCCCGCTGGTGTATGAGCGAATTTGAACGCCATCACCTCTATCAAACCCAGCGGGTTTCAAACTTTAACTCACCGAATTCCCTTACGGCCCCGGTCTGTCAAGCGAGTTCTACCGAAACGGCTTTACATTCTACTATTCATTCGGTTCGGGTTAATTTGATTTCCCAATTGACCCAAGAACTCCGCAATCCACTCACCTCCATCATGGGCATGGCGAGTATGCTGAGTCGAGAGATTTATGGCCCTTTGACAGAGAAGCAAAAAGAGTACGCAGAAATCGTTCGAGGCAGTAGCCAAAATTTGCTGTCGCTAGTAGACGAAATTATCGACTTAGGCTCATTGAATGAAATTGGCCAGAAGATGAATCTGGCGCCGGTTGATATTGAAATGCTAGGACAACAGGCATTTAAGATGCTAGAGCAGGTTGCTCAACAGCGAGAACAAACGATCAATCTGACGGTAGAGCCGGGTTATCGAATTTGGATGTTGGACAAGGTAAAGGTGAAGCAATTGATGCATCATCTGGTGTTGAGCATCATTCGGCTATCCAGTGAAGGTAGCGCCATCCGCATCCATATATCCCGCAAGGAAAAACGTTTAAATATAGCAGTGTGGGTATCCCATCCTTGGCTAGGAGAAGGATTGCCTCCTGCGGTATTGTCCCTTAGTAAATTGCTGTCAAGTCCGGCAAATATATCCGACCCAGACTTCTATGAAAATCTGGTGAAACTAACCTTACCGACGAACGAACTCTCCCAGGGAATGACTAGGGCAGAGAACTTATCCGATCTTTCTAACTCTATTGTTCAGTCTCAATCTTCTACTTCCCGTGAGAGCTTGGGGCTCCTCCTGAGCCTTCAATTAGCGGAAGTTCACAGGGGGACAATCACTATTCAAGGTTCACCAGAGGGAGGCTATCGCTACGTCGTCAGCTTACCTCAACTAGCTGATCAAGAGCACAAATCGCCAGTAGCCAATCAATTGCCAGTGGCAAACTAAACCAGAAGAGACGTCCTACTTGGAATAGAAGAGAACGTCTCTACAGAGTGTACGGCGCTATTGCTTTAGTACAATTGCTCTTCCTGGTGAGTGGTGATGGTGCAGTCAGAAGTGGGATATGCGACACAAGTCAACACGTACCCAGCCTCAATTTGGTCATCATCCAGGAAGGATTGGTCAGATTGATCAACGGAGCCGCTCACCATCTTACCGGCGCAGGTAGAGCAAGCCCCGGCGCGGCAGGAGTAGGGAAGATCAAGCCCTTGCTCCTCAGCTGCATCAAGAATGTATTCATCGTCGGGTACTTCAATCGTGGTATTGAGTCCCTCACCTTCATTTTTTAATGTCACTTTGTAAGTGGCCATGCTGCTATCCTCTCATTGAGTCCTAATACATAAAGTTATGGGCGATCTCCGAAAACCCCTATAGGGCAATTAAATAGGGATTTATTCCTATTGATCAACTCCATTTCTGATACTACGGGAAAACTAGAAAACTGTGTCGCTATTATTCAATTTAGTTGAACGGGATTCGTAATCGAAATTCTTAATTTCTGCCTAAATTACTTATAGGTTGGCATCATCCAGAAATGGCAAAAATACCTGTATTCACTAAAATGAAGGCATTTCAGCCATTTAAAATATTTGCATGTTCCTTTAAGGGCTCTTGATTGAGTTATCAAAAAATCTTCTTAACATAAAATTTACTTATATTTTATTTGGCTTATCGAACTCATTAGAAATACTACTGTCTCTAATTGGTTTTCTCAGTCACCACATTGTCAATCTACTGGGACTGGTATTGTTGCTTAATAAAGGTAATGTTAACGAATTTTCCGGTGACTAGTTCTGCTTCTTCTGTTCCTTTGACGCCTATTCGAGTCGGCCTGGTGGGGACTGGCTACGCAGCTAAGCTACGGGCTGGCGCACTTCAGGCTGATCCGAGAGCGCACCTGCTTGTGATCGCAGGCTATACTTCCCAAAAAACGGCTGCCTTCAGCCAGACTTACGGCGCAGAGACCGCTTCCACGTGGACAGATCTGATAGCTCGTTCGGAC
>JAKSDM010000099.1 GCA_022360135.1 Pseudanabaenales cyanobacterium
CGCTCTTCACTACAAATCGACCCTAACTGGCTTCACGTTCCAAATTTCCTTGCTATATTCTCGAATGGTTCGGTCAGAAGAAAATTTGCCTGTACGGACTGCATTGAGAATGGACATCCGTATCCAGCTGGCTGAATCTTGGTAAGCCTGACTTACCCGATCTTGACAGTCGATATACGCTTGGTAGTCGGCAAAGAGCAAGTACTGGTCGTGGTGTAGTAGTGAATCCACAAGCGGCTTGAACAGCTCAGTATCGCCGTTGGAGAAATGTCCCGACGCGATGCGGTCAATCACGGCTCGGAGTTCAATATTGCTATTGTAGTAATCCCAGGGGCTATATCCTTGAGCTTGCCGCTCCATTACCTCTTGAGCCGTCAAACCAAAAAGGAAGAAGTTTTCGGCTCCAACTTCCTCTCGAATTTCGATATTAGCCCCATCCAGAGTTCCAATTGTTAGGGCGCCGTTCATGGAAAACTTCATATTGCCGGTTCCAGAGGCTTCCTTACCCGCCATTGAAATTTGCTCAGACAGATCAGCGGCGGGATAAATCAGCTGGCCTAGGGAAGCGCTGAAGTTAGCGACAAACACCACCTTAAGCCGACCTCGCACATCAGGATCCGTATTGACAACCTCTGCAACCTCATTGATCAACTTGATGATCAACTTCGCCATAAAGTAGCCTGGAGCCGCCTTGCCGCCAAAGATAAAGGTTCGGGGTTGGATCTCAATACTGGGATTCCGTTTGATCCGGTTATATAAGGTAATGATGTGCAACACCATCAGGTGCTGGCGTTTATACTCGTGAATTCGCTTGACGATGATATCAAACAGAGAATGAGGGTTGACTTCAAGGTTGTGACGCTTCCAGATATATGCTGCTAAATCAACCTTATTCGCCTGTTTGATTTGTTTCCAGGAATCTTGGAAACCAGCATCTTCAACGAAGTTTTCTAACTGCCGGAGTTGAGTCAAATCTTTCAGCCAGCCATCTCCTAATTTTTGGGTATAAAGCTCAGCCTGTTTGGGATTGCTCAGTAAGATCCAGCGACGCGGGGTCACCCCATTCGTTTTGTTGGAAAATTTCTCTGGCCAGAGCTTATAGAAATCCCTCAATACCCCTTGCTTGAGAAGTTCTGTATGCAGCGCCGCCACCCCATTCACGGCATGGCTGCCGACAGTCGCTAAGTGAGCCATGCGGACAAACTGCTCGGGCCCCTCCTCAATTAGGGACAATCGGGCTAAGAGTTCATTATCGCCAGAATACCAAGTCTTCACCCGTTCCAAAAAACGGTGGTTGATTTCATAAATAATTTCCAAGTGCCGGGGCAGGAGGCTGCTGAACAGCTCTAAAGACCATTTCTCTAAAGCTTCTGGCAGTAGGGTGTGATTCGTATAGGCGAACAAACGCTGGGTAATCCGCCAGCCTTTATCCCAATCCATATCATGCTCATCTACGAGCAGTCGCATCATCTCGGCAATGGCGATCGCGGGGTGGGTGTCATTCAGCTGGATAACGGCTTTTTCCGGTAGATTCTCTAATGTTTCATGGAAGCGCAGCTGGGTGCGGATGATGTCTTGCAATGCACAGGAAACAAAGAAATATTGCTGTTTCAACCGCAGTTCTTTGCCTTGGGGTGTGTTGTCGTTAGGGTATAGGACCTTTGAGATGGTCTCCGAACTCATTTTTTCAGAGACCGCCGCGTCGTAGTTACCTGCGTCGAACTCCGCAAACTTGAAATCTTCGCTGGCTTCAGAACTCCACAATCGCAAAGGATTGACGGTATTGGTGTTATAACCGGGGACAGGCGTATCAAAAGGGATGCCGACAACAGTCTCAGCCGGGATCCAACTGATCCGATAACAGCCCTTATTATCGTGATAACTTTCGGTATAGCCGCCAAACTTGACCTCAACCCGATCGGCAGGCCGTTCAATTTCCCAAGGATTGCCAAACAGCAGCCATTTATCAGGAATCTCCGCCTGCCATCCCTCCCGGATAGTTTGGGCGAATATGCCGAATTCGTAACGAATCCCGTGGCCGACGGCAGGAATTTCTAAGGTGGCTAAGGAATCGAGAAAGCAAGCGGCCAGTCGACCGAGTCCCCCATTCCCAAGGCCAGGATCGTGTTCTTGTTCTAACAAGTCATCTATGCTGAGATCAAATTCTTGAATAGCCTGACGCACCTGTTCGTAAATCCCCAGGTTAATTAGGCTGTTACCCAGGTGACGACCCATCAGAAATTCCGCTGACAGATAATAGACCGTTTTAACCTTATTGTCGATGTAGGTTCGGGTCGTTTGTAGGAATCGTTGGAGTAGGCGATCGCGCATCGTATAGGCTAGCGCCCGATAGAAATCATCAGGCGACGCCAGAGACTCAAACGTCCCTTGAAGATAGAACAGGTTATCGGTAATAGACCGCTTGAGTGTCTCTACACTGAGGCCGGTGCGCTCATTTTCCACCTGAACTTTCTCAAAATCTGCGGGCTGGGTCTGTTTTTCCGAAAAGGTCATTGTCTGCTCCTGATCAAATCGGCGCGCCAAATTCTTGAATTTACTCCTAATAGAACAGTTCGATTATGCCTTGAAAGTCAAAATCGCTTCCAACTTGGCTGGCTTCTCAAGGTTGTTTTAACAGTTATCCCTGTCCCTTATCCGTCGTCAACATACTGGCCATCTGGATAAGACTCATTGGCTGCTGTATCCACTGCCAATGCGACTTCCGGGCGGATAGCCATGGGGAATCGCCTAAACCAGACAGTTATCTTACCGCAAACAACACATCGCATATGCAGATAGCAGGTAGAGACGTTGCAGCGCAACGTCTCTACCACAATGTCTCTATTAGGATTGTCAGCGCTAGAGATCAATAGGGCTATACAACTGAAGCTATAGCGGCTTCTTTAGCCGCCATCGACAACATCAGATCAATCATACGGTTTGAATAACCCCACTCATTGTCATACCAGGCGATAACTTTGAAGAAATTGGAGTTCAACTCGATCCCAGCCCCGGCGTCGAAGATGCTGGAGTGGGAATCGCCAGTAAAGTCGGTAGACACGACGGCGTCTTCCGTATATCCTAAAATCCCCTTCATCTCCCCTTCTGAGGCCGCCTTCATGGCTGCGCAAATTTCTGAGTAGCGGGTTGCTTTTTCGGTCTTAAACGTCAGATCCACCACCGACACATCGGGGGTAGGCACTCGGAAAGCCATCCCTGTCAGCTTGCCCTGCAATTCAGGCAGCACCAGCGTTACCGCTTTGGCGGCGCCAGTCGATGCGGGAATGATATTTTGAGCAGCGCTCCGACCGCCGCGCAAATCTTTCTTGCTGGGTCCATCAACAGTCGGTTGGGTGGCGGTCATCGCATGCACCGTGGTCATCAACCCCTCGGCAAAGCCAAAGTTGTGATTAATGACTTTGGCGATCGGCGCCAGACAGTTGGTGGTGCAACTGGCGTTAGAGACGATGGTATGTTTGCGGGGATCATAGATGTGATGGTTGACCCCAACTAATAGCGTAGGAACCTTTGCCGGATCTTTTTCTTTGGTTGGGGCCGAAATCGCAACCCGCTTCGCCCCGGCTTCCAGGTGTTTAGAAGCGCCATCGTAGGTGGTAAATAGTCCAGTTGACTCCACAACATACTCAACCCCTAGCTTGCCCCAAGGCAGTTCTTCGGGATTTCTAACCGAAATACAAGGGATCCATTCACCATCAACCACAATGCCATCCGGTCTGGCTTCAACAGTTCCTTTGTAAGGACCATGAGTGGAGTCATACTTGAGTAG
>JAKSDM010001738.1 GCA_022360135.1 Pseudanabaenales cyanobacterium
TCGAGAACCTCGTCACCAGTTCCAGGTCACTAGCGATCTTTACTATTTGCTGGAAGCCAATTTGCGGCGACGCCAGATTGAGATTCCCTTCCCACAGCGAGATTTGCATATCAGGTCGCCCGAAATTGATAAAATTGCAGATGTCTGGGCCAAACAATCCCCGGCCTTGACAAAACAGCCTGACTGCTTGGAGGATGGCGAACCTCTGCCTGAGGCCGAACCCCTATCCCCTACCCCGCCAGAAATTCTCTCTGATTTGGCGGATTGGTCTGTCCTGCTTCAGCAGCAGGGCAGTTTATCTGAGAACGACATCAAGGATCTGGTCGCCCAAATGCGTCGCCCGGGGGGCTTAGATATTCGCGATCGGCGATTTGGCCTACGCAATTACCCCAAGTGCTTTGTCGGGAATGAGGCCGTCACATGGCTAGTGCAAACTCAAAAAGCAACTCATGACGAAGCGTTGCGTATCGGACAACTTCTGGTGGAATGCGGCATTATTCACCACGTTACCGATGAGCACTCCTTTAAGGATGAGTATCTGTTTTACCGTTTCTACGAGGATGAAGCATCTATGGCCACATCTTGATAGTGCTTTGTGCCTTCATAGGATCTTCTCAGGCAACCCAATGCTCACCCCTGATTTCCGTTAGTCTGTGTTCAGTTGTAGCGATTCTCGCTTGTATTGAATACCTTTAAGTGAAGGTAGGGTATAGGGTGCAGAGTGTAAGGCGTAATCAATACAAATGAAGACTCTTAAATGAAAACCCCTATAAGTTGACATCACGAAATGAACTTGTTACATTTATTTACATAAACTCAGATATTACTTCTACCCTGAAGTGTATTCAGTTGATTGCTATCGGAATCATGGCGATAGTCTTGACCTAATGCTCTACTTAACAAAATCAGAGGTGCATTTGCACCTTTGGAATATTTTGATTGGCTTGAAATCTCCCTGGTGGCTAGACCGGATTTCCCCTTAGCTTAAGTTTTTTATTAAATGTTTAGACTACACGAATGGGCGCTCCTAATAGTTGTCGTTTTAGTCAATAGCGGAGTCATGATCTGGGCGGTTTCGCTTTCCTCACTTTGGTGAAGCGGTAAGGGAAATCAGGTCAGCAGCAAGGCGAATAATCCACAATAATCATCCCTATCAGCAACAGCAACGCCACATTAGGGGCGAATCTCAACTTTGCCGCCGCCACTTGCACTATATCAATCGCCAAGGCAAACCAGATAAACGGTAGGATTAGCAGGAAAAGTATAGCAATTCTCACTTGGGTTGAACACATCTCGTGAAGGCGGGGTGTGGGGTGTAGGGTGTAGGGTGTAGTCAATGCAATTGAGAACCGCTATAGTTAGCCGTAGGTTTCAATTAGCCCTAAAAATTCTTGGCGGTATGGGCAATTTGGTCATATTCAAAACGGCGGGAATGATACGTTTCTCCATAGATACTGAAACTGAAGGCAGCCTCATCACCCATTGCTTTAACACTATGGATGGCGTCGCTGGTAAAGCTGATGATGTCTCCCGGCAGCAAAATGATTTCGCCGACAGGTTCGATCCGATCAGGAAACTGGGCGTCAGGTACACGCCGCCACAGGGTGTTACATTCTTGCCCTTCCAGGATGGCGATAACCCCCCAGTTCCCATGACTGTGAATCGTAGAGACGGCTCCTGGTTGAGCGACTACGGTTTGAACCGTTAACGGATAGCCAAGCTCATCATACAGCATCAATGCCGAAAAGCCAGTGTCGAAGGATTCGGGCTTTTGGGTGCGAACCCAGTAGGAATTGGTGATCAGACGTCGGACGATTAATCGTAAAGCCGCCAAACACTCGATCTCATCATAGCCTTTATTTACCACATCTTCCACTTCTGTCAGAAACCGGTGCAGATGGTAGGGAGTCTGTAACAAATCCCACTCTTTCATGGGTTGATGTACCTGCCAACTGCCATCTCCAGCAACCAAAAAATCCCGATTCTTCATAACTCATCCGCCTCATCATCGCCATTAGGATAGGCTAAGATATCTCGCACGACATTGCCGCCAAACTCGTTACGGCTTTCAATCTCACCCACTTGCACCGCAATTTCTTTCGCGGCTTCA
>JAKSDM010001414.1 GCA_022360135.1 Pseudanabaenales cyanobacterium
AGGGCTTTAAAGATGGCGGCGTGGTCTTTAGTGGAGAGCATACCCATAAGCCAGGAAGTATGGCGGGCAGCGGGCGGCGGGCAGAGAACGGACTTTGCCGACAAACTATCAACATACTGTCGTAGGGCTTGAGCAGCGGCGGCATTGTGGGCGCCGTCAATCAGCAGTTTGCGAGCTATCTGGTTGTTTTGCCAGACAACCCATTGCAGGCGACCGGGCCACTGGGTTTTGGCAATGCCTTCAATAATAGTGTCTTCAGGAATATGCCAACCCTGTTTTTGGAGCAGGAATAGAGCCGCGATCGCGAGGGCTGAGTTGGTAAGTTGATGCTGGCCGAGCAGCTTGAGGGAGTATCGAAGGGAATGGGGTGTGGGGTGTGGGGTGTGGGGTATGGGGGAAGAGGGGTTGGGTGGGATAGGGGAGTATTCGGCCCAGCCGTTTTCTAAGGTTTGGGCGGGTTGGGGCCAAAGGGCGGGACATTGGAGAGCGGTGATGCGCTGTTGAACAATAGCTTTAGCCTCGGGGGGCAGGGGACCTACGACAGCAGGACAGTTAGGTTTGAGGATCCCGGCTTTTTCCCTAGCGATATCCGCCAAAGTGGGGCCTAGCCGTTGCCAATGATCGCGGCTAATGGAGGTGATGATGCTGACGAGCGGGCAATCGCACACGTTAGTGGCGTCCAAACGACCGCCTAAGCCTACTTCCACCACAGCAACATCTACCCGTTGTTGGGCAAAATAAAGCCAAGCGGCGGCTGTAAACACTTCAAATTGAGTTGGAGAAGTTTGATGGGGGGAAATAGCCGCTTGGACTTGACGGAGCTGAGATCGCAACGTTTCGAGGGCGATGGGCTGACCATTAATACAAATTCGTTCACACCAGCTGACCAAATGGGGAGATGTGTAGCGTCCCACCTGATAACCCGCCTGGGTCAATACATTGGAAAGGTAAGCGCAAACCGATCCCTTGCCATTGGTGCCAGCCACATGAATGATAGGAACTTGTTGATGAGGATTTCCCAGATCTGCGAGCAACTGTTCTATCCGCTCCAGACCCAGATGGACCCCAAACCGCCTAAAGCGACTCAGGATTATATCAACGTCCTGGGCGATGCTGGAATCTATAGATTGACCGGATGCGAAATCTCCACCTATGCTCATGAAGAAAAATGCCGACTGCTACCACTAATAGGGCAGTCGGCTCATATTCAAAACTTCAATCTTCAAGAATTGCTCCAGAGTCTCTCACTTGTTCAAGAACTGGCTGGCTTGAGTTGAAGCAGGCTTAAAAATATTGAAGATTGCCCAGCTAGCAGCCAGCAAAACAGGGAGAAACACAACTAGCAGACGAAAATCAAAGCCCATTACTAAACCTCCTTGTCTAAAATTTTGTGAATATATCCGAAGTGCTCTTAGTATAACTTTATTTTTGGTTTCATTTTCAACTGATTAGGAACTTTTTTCTAATCTTTCTGAGTTTGGGGATTAGAAGCCAGGATGACGGGATTAAGAAGGCTGGATCTAGGGGACGGATATGATGTTTGAATGATGAGTATTGCATTGAATCTTTAACTCAGAACTCATAATGTAAAGTTTAAAACTTAATCTTCCCCTGTCTCCCCTGCCTCCCCTGCCTCCCCTGCTCCCCCTCTACTCTTCCTCCAAAAACCCCAAATCCCTCCTCTTCCCAGCATGAACCAGCGCCAATTGTTCGTAGTGCTTGGCATGTTCAATCAGTTCAACAGTTTCTGCTTCAGTAAGGGGTCGAAAGATTTTGCCCGGAATCCCCATCACTAGCGATCGCGGCGGCACATCTTTGGTCACTACCGATCCAGCTCCAACGATGCTGCCAGCCCCAACTCTCACACCATTCAAAACAATCGCGCCGATCCCGATCAGGCTGCCTTGCTCAATATAGGCGCTGTGAATCACCGCCCGGTGACCAATCGTGACATAATCTTCTAAAACAGTCTGCTGTCCCGGATCCCCATGGAGCACGACGCCATCCTGAACATTACTACAAGCGCCGATTTTGATCAGATCCATATCGCCCCGGACGACAGCGCCGTACCAAATACTTGCCCCCGCCCCAATCGCCACCTGACCAATGACGGTTGCATTGGGGGCGATGAAAGCAGCTTTGGAAACGTCAGGGGAAGGCCAAAAACCACCTGGAGAAACGAGTAAGGGGGCAAAATTGTTCATTTCGTTACTAATTTATGGATAAGTCGGCGTCGAGTTTGCTGAGAGAGTGTGTAGCTCCCAGTTATAATAAGTCCACCAGAACATGTAGGACTGGTGGTAAGGAGAACACTCGGGTTCGTACTCAATCATGAATCCAGCCCTGCAATATCCAATTTTCGGCCCTGAGATTCAGTGTCCCCATTGTCGCCAAACAATCCAAGCGCTGACTTTGACGGACACTTATTTATGTCCGCGTCATGGTGCGTTTGAAGCTAATCCTAAGACAGGAGAATTAGTGCATCTACAATCCGGACGCCATTGGCGGCAGTGGCAGGGGGAATGGTATCGACAACATACTCATCCTGATGGCATTCGATTTGAAATTCATGAGGCCTTAGACCGTCTCTATACCCAAGGTTATCGCGCCACCCGGGTAATTATCGCCCAGCGCTACAAGGACTTGGTCAATGCTTATTTGGAACGCAGCGCCCCTTGGCGGGGACAATTAGACTCCGCCACCCCCAGACTATACGGGCTGCCGGTAGAATTTAGCCCCTCTCCAGAGGAAGAGCCTTGTTGGGATGTGATTAATTTCGACCTGGAAAAGGAACCGGGGGCGCCGGTTCGATATCCATATTTTCGGCTTTTTGAATGAGGCTGATTAATGCATCATGCTTCTATCCGCACCGCCAATATTCACCGAGCAATCGCCTTCTACGAACAGCTCGGGTTTAGGGTGAAAGAGCGGTTTACGGCTGGCGTCACTCTGGCTTGTTGGATGGAAGGATTGAACGGTCGGATTGAACTGCTTCAGGTGCCAGAACCTGGACCAACAGCTGATGCATTTGGGGATGAGCACTATACGGGCTACTATCATTTGTCTTTTGACCTAACCGACCTGACATCAGACTTACCAAGCTGGTTGGCTGAGTTAAAGCGGTGTTTTGAGCAGGCCGATGGGGAAAATCCAGAGGAGATCCAGTTGCTTAAGGTTTTACTGGAACCGCAACAGCAAATGATTGGCGATCGCATCTACGAAGTGACCTTTATCGCCGATGCCGATGGCTTACCCCTGGAGTTTATTCGGTTGATGGGTAATGCAAACTGACTCAGACACTCCCTTTGCAAATAACTGGGCCTATCTTAAGACTGAGCTAAATTGGCTCGACCGTCTGCTGATGTTGGCTGTGGCTCGGCAACGGCAAGACACTAAGGAGGTTGACCGGATCGCTCAGTCCCGAGCGGACCGGGTCACCAGCCATTGGTGGAAAGGAATTATCGCCATCAATCAGCAAGCCGCTTACGACAACTGCCCGCCCCCAAAATCTGCTACCGGAAAATCGAGCTATCAGCAGCAGTTAGAAACCCGTATTCGGGCCAGTCAAAACCAAGACATTATATTGGCGTTGCCGACGTTGCGCGATCGCTTGAAACTTTCCTTATTCGCCAAAAACCTAATTTTGCTAACCCTGGCCCCAGAGGTGAACCGTCGCTATGGTCGGCTCTACAGCTATCTCCAAAAGGAGGATAAGGGGATTCAGACCGACCTGCCTACAGTGGATCTAGCCTTGCGACTACTCTGCCGCAATGATCTGGAATGGCGTCAGTCGAGAGCCCAGCTGGCGGAATCCACTTCCTTGATCCGCCACAACATTCTCCACTGCTTATCTTCAACCGAGTCAACCCTACTGAGCAGCCACCTTAAGCTCCCCAGTTGGTTAGTCAACTATCTTCTGGCGGAACAGCCTGATCCGGCGGTGTTAACCACAGGTCTAGCTTCTCCCTTCACGGTCCCCTCTGACATGCCTTCTGGCGCATCTAGTCTGATTCGTCAACAGCCGCCTGCGGTCAATCGGGCCGATCTGGTCTTGCCCGAACCGCTAATGTCAACGTTACAACACCTCTGTCAACAGGTGACTGGACTGCCTCCCACCATCGATCAACCCCTGAAAACCGACGGCAAGGCCCATTGCCCATCAGGCATCGTTGTCTTGATGGTAGGGCAGTCTGGAACAGGTAAAACCTTGGCGGCGAGAGTAATTGCCCAGTGGCTTAACCTTCCTTGTCTATGGACATTAAACTTATCTCTGATGGCTTCAACGGCATCGGCTGACGCCATATCTGCTACGATTCAGCAAGCCCCCGCCTTACTGCTGGTGAAATCTGCTCAGGTTTGGTTTGGGCGCAACCCATTGCTCACTCAGTCTCAAGTGAACCAGTGGCTGCGCCAGAGACGGCAAATCCCTGGAATCACCTTACTCACAGCCCACCATCTGCAATCGATCCGTCCTTTCTGGCGACATCAGCTAGATGCGGTGCTGGAATTTCCTCGTCCTAACGAAGCGGCTCGGCTCAAGTTATGGCGACAAGCCTTCCCCACTGATATCCCGTTAGACTGCCAAATTGATTGGCGGACAGTGGCCCATCAATTGCCGTTGACAGGTGGAGAGATTCAAGCGATCGCCCGGGCGGCCAGCCTCTACGCCTCTCAGTCTGATCC
>JAKSDM010001470.1 GCA_022360135.1 Pseudanabaenales cyanobacterium
AGAATTAGCGCCCACAGACCAAACCCATGTTGGGTATATCTCTGGATATTCCGCTTGACCCAGCTCTGAGTCATCTGGCGATCAAATGGCTTCGGATAGAACTGCATGACTTCAGGATCGGAGAAAACTTCAAGTAAATCGTCTACATCGTTGAGAGTCATCTCACGCAAGGTTAAGTGTTTAGTTGCCAAAATCATATTTCGAAAAGTGTACCCAATTGAGGACTATCCAGTAGTTAGAACTTTTTTTTACGATCGTTCCATGATATGAAATTTCAGGCAACGAAAAACAATGACTCAACTACAAATCGGCTTTTTAATTTATCCCGGCGTCTCTCAACTCGATGTAATGGGGCCTTACCAAATTCTGGCGTTTCCACAGAACACACAAGTTCATCTGATCTGGAAAACATTATCTCCCATTGAGAGTGACGAAGGTTTAACCCTGGTTCCAACCACAACTTTGGCCAATTGCCCTTGCCTGGATGTCATCTGTGTCCCCGGCGGCGGCATAGGACAAGTTGAAGTCATGAAATCCTCTGAAATTCTAAACTTCCTGAAACAGCAGGGAGCAACCGCCCAATATGTGACCAGCGTCTGTTCAGGATCCATGATCTTGGCGGCGGCGGGTTTATTGCACGGCTACAAAGCCGCCTGCCACTGGGCTGTGCGAAACCAACTGGCAATGCTAGGGGTTGACGTTGTTGCCGAACGGGTTGTGATTGACCGCAATCGGGTAACGGGGGCTGGGGTTACATCGGGAATCGATTTTGGGCTAACGTTATTGGGTTTGCTCTGCGGCGAAGATGTCGCCAAGATGACCCAACTGATGATGGAATACGATCCTCAACCCCCTTTCAATGCAGGCACACCAGAAACAGCAGGTGAAGAGGTCGTACAATCTTTACTCCAGTTAAGCAAACCTCTTCTCGATGCATTCTTGGCTCAAACCAAAGCGACCGCAGAGCACCTGAAAATAGCAAGCTAATTTCTAGTATGTAGGCAAGCCTAGATAAACTGAACTATGTAAA
>JAKSDM010001493.1 GCA_022360135.1 Pseudanabaenales cyanobacterium
GGGGATATGGCGCTGGTGGACACCCCCAATGGCAAACGCTATGCGATCGCGACCCTGATCCGCCGTCCCCATAATGATGGTCGGGCTCGAGAACTGATTCGCCGCATCTCGCAATTGACCTTCAAAGAACTAAACCGAGCCATCACCCCTGCAGGCAAGGCGGAGCTGGTTCCGGTGGAAATACCGGAAATGGGGGGCAGATAGACCTCTATATGGAGACTTTCGATTTACACGGGTATGGTCGCCCTCGCCTCAAGGAGAGTCGCATTTTATAGCTGGACACTCTTGCATCATTGCTTAACAATGGCTAGTAAGGATGTAATCAATTCCCCTTGTGCCTCCCCTATTAAAACTGATTGATTATCATTGCGGCTCATTTCTCAATTGACTTCGTTGTCGCAATTAATATCTGGGTATTTTCACGCCGTAGCCATTTCTTTCAAACCGTAATCAAACGGCGTTCCTTGCCGTTGATCTACTGTGGTTTTGGCTGTAAGGCGATCGCCGCCGCTTACGAAGTTTCTGAACATAGAGGAATGGCACTGAAATAAGCCATGTGGGCATTGCCCACGCTACGGAATATCAGGGCTTTTAGCGATTTATAAACGCTTATTTCGGCGCCATTTGAACATAGAGCCACGTTGCAATCCATCTGGTTGATCTGCTTTAATGTTTCCTTAAACAAATTTTAAGAATAGAATGGCTTGATTTTAACTTGTGGCAAATAGTTTTTGTGGGTAAAGTAATATTAACTGCCAAAAACGGGTTTGACTGGCTTAAACACAGTTGCGCCATAGTCATCTTTAGTATTTACTGAACTTATATTACTTCAGGGATCAATGGGTGCAAGACGCAAGCTGAATTGCAACTGTGATTCACGATCGCCAATACCGTAGATCTTCCCCATTTCCTGAAAGAGGGCTAGAGGGCTCGGTCGGCAAAAAGCGTCTTTTTACTAATTGAAGACGTCATTTACCGCTCAAACGCGATAAACTCATGCCTGAAGAAAAGGGGACTTTATTTACAACCATACTGTTTCTGATCGCGCTTGTCTTTTTGGGGGGACTATTTGGCGGAATTTTGTTGTTCCTCAAGGCCCCTGTCTCTAATGCAGGTAGACCCCCTTACTCAGCGCCTTCCCGGTCATCTCGACCCACTCAGGCTGTTGCCGCTGAAACTATTCAGGCTAATGCTTCAAAGGCTTTAATTTCAGCGTTGGACGATGGCGACGTGAATGTTGATGCGCCCCCAACAGGCGTATTTAACTACGGAGGCAGCACCACTTGGGCAACCCTGCGTGATAAGGAAGCCTCTGCATTCCACAGCGCTTGGCCAGATTTTCAGCTTCGATATATGGCGCCAGTTGCTGAACCCCCCGGTTCGGGCACTGGCATCAGTATGCTTTTAGTGGGTCAGTTAGCTTTTGCTCAATCTTCTCGACCCATTAAGCCAGAAGAATACGAAGAAGCCAAGCGACGAGGGTTCAGGCTTGAACAAATTCCCGTTGCGATTGATGGGATCGCGATCGTCGTCAACCCTGACCTAAACATTCCGGGTTTAACGATCGACGAACTCAAAGGAATCTATACCGGGAAGATTACCAATTGGAGTGAGGTCAATGGTCCCGACGCTCCGATTATTCCTTTCTCCCGTCCTCCCGAAGCAGGGGGAACCCCTGAATTTTTTGTTAAAAATGTACTTGGAAATGCAGAATTAGACCCCACGGTTAAGTTAGTTAACGATACCACCAAGGGACTGAGAGCAGTTGCTGCTAATCTGGGCGGCATCTATTACGCATCGTCTCCTGAAGTGGCGCCCCAATGTTCAACCAAACCCATACCCATTGCCCGTAGTTCAGACGAGCTATTTGTTCCCCCTTATCAAGCCCCTCTAGTTTCGCCTGATGCCTGTCCAGCCCAGCGAAACCAATTAAACATTGAGGCGTTTAGGAATGGGGATTATCCCCTCACCCGCCGACTCTTTGTGATTGTGAAAAAAGATGGCAGTCTCAATCAACAGGCCGGTGAAGCCTATGCTCGGCTAATCTTGACAGACCAAGGCCAGCAGCTGGTTCGGCAGGCAGGATTTGTGAATATCCGATAGCTCATAGGCTAACGTGCATGGAAGGATCAAAAGGCCAGCCTGGTTGAATGAGTGTGTAGTAAAAATATACTATTTCTGGCTGGACACCGCCCGGAACATATCGATTTGTTCTAAAGTCAGAAATCCTTTAGCGCCCATAGGTTAGTTCTTCCTGTTGATTTCTAGTCATCTTTAGCTGATTCCTAGTCATCTGCAGCGGCTGTAGTATCTTTTTGCTTCAAAGATAAAGGGGTGTAAGGCGTGAGCTTAGTTACGAATATGACTTATTTTGGCGAATGGCGGCAGGCTTACACTGTTTATACCAAAAGTAATGTTTGGCAAGCAACATCATTCCACCGATTATAGACATCGTTTGTTACGCAAACGTCGATCCTCATGCCTCAGAAACAGGAGCCTTGGTTCACTGCATTATTCATCTTAATCGTATTTCTCTTAATGGGAGGGCTATTTGGAGGACTTTGGCTGCTCATCAGAGACCCTCTCGCCAATTTAGATCAAACAAATTTAGATGAAACTTTAGATACAATAGCTGATTCAGCCCCTTCCAATCCATCTAGAGATACTCAGGGTGATACTTCAGAGGGTGAGCGTTGGAGCTTGGCCAATGTCAGCAGCTTTACAGAGATTGATGGCCCCCCAGCGGGTTTGTTTAACTACGGCGGCAGCACCACTTGGGCTCCTTTGCGTGAGCAGGAAGCGCCTGCCCTACAGGAGGCTTGGCCAGATTTTCAGCTCCGGTATACACCGCCCGTTGCCGAACTTCCTGGTTCGGGAACAGGTATCAAGATGCTTTTAGATGGGCAGTTAGCTTTTTCTCAATCATCTCGCCCTCTGAATCCGGAAGAATACGAAGAAGCGAAACGGCGAGGGTTTAGCCTTGAACAAATCCCCGTCGCCATTGACGGTATTGCGATCGTCGTCAACCCTGATCTAGACATTCAAGGCTTAACGATCGACCAACTCAAGGGAATCTATACTGGCACAATTACCAATTGGAGTGAACTAAATGGCCCAGACGTTCCGATTACTCCTTACTCCCGTTCTCCAGAAGTCGGGGGAACCCCCGAATTTTTTATCGAACATGTCCTCGGAGATGAGGAATTAGGCAATGCAGTTGAGTGGGTCGGCCATACTACCGAGGGACTGCTTCAAGTCGCCACTAACCTGGGCGGAATCTATTATGCATCGTCACCCGAAGTGGTGCCCCAGTGTTCAACTAAACCCATACCTATTGCCTTCAGTTCAGACAAGCCATTTGTGGCCCCCTATCTAACGCCTCTTGTCCCACCTGAGGCTTGTCCAGACCAGCGAAACCGATTAAACATTGAGGCGATTAGAAATGGAGATTATCCCCTCACCCGGCGCCTCTTTGTGATCGTGAAAAAGGATGGCATGTTAGATCAACAGGCTGGCGAAGCCTATGCCCGGCTAATCTTGACAGACCAAGGCCAGCAACTAGTTCAGGAAGCGGGATTTGTGAATATCCGATAGCAGGTTATTTACCTAACATTGTTAACTTAATTGTTTTCTAGCGCCGTTGATAGCAAAGTTATTATGGGCAAACTGTTTTGAGTCTAGTTCGTTGAGTAAGGACAGGCAATGACGCGACTTTATCGAACCACCAAATACTTGAGTGTTGCTGGCTTTTGCTTTTGCTTAGCCTTGTTATTTGCCGGCTTTTCGCAACCATTGCTAGCCCTAGTGGCGCTTCTGTGTGTTTCGCTAGGGATATTGATGCAATCTCTGATCTGACGCCAACCCTTTTACCCACTAAATTGGTAGCCTAAAGGGTAGATGCATTCAAGTCACCCAAGATTTCCAAAACCCTGATTGAGTTAACCGTCGAGCACCCTAAAGCCAAGCGCCTTGATCGCTGGTTAGCCGAGCAGATTGCCGATCTCTCTCGCTCCCGCATTCAGAAACTGATTGAGGCGGAGCATGTGCAGGTTAATGGTGAAATCTGCACCGCTAAAAAAGCCACCGTGCAAGCGGGTGATTGCATCCGCATAACCATCCCAGAGACTCACCCCCTGGATCTCCAACCCGAAACCATCCCCCTAGACATTCTTTACGAAGATGATTCACTACTGATCATCAACAAGCCAGCCGGAATGGTGGTGCATCCGTCGCCTGGTCACGCCAATGGCACGCTGGTCAATGCCCTTTTAGCGCATTGTGGCGACGACTTAGCCGGCATTGGAGGAGTTGAGCGCCCTGGCATTGTCCATCGGTTGGACAAAGATACAACGGGGGCAATTGTGATTGCCAAAACTGATTTAGCTCATCAAGATCTGCAGGCCCAAATTCAGGCCAAAACTGCCCAACGGGAATACTTAGGCATTGTTTACGGAGCCCCCTCCGCTAATCAGGGAAGGGTGGATCAACCGATTGGCCGCCATCCCATAGACCGTAAAAAGATGGCCATTGCCCTCGAAGCAAAAGGGGGACGGCGCGCCATCACCCGTTGGTGTATACGAGAACGCTTAGGCCACTGCACACTCATTCACTTTAAGCTAGAAACTGGGCGTACCCATCAGATTCGGGTTCATAGCGCCTATATGGGCCATCCCCTGGTTGGCGATCCTGATTACAGCTCGGGGCGCTCTGTCGGCGTCAATCTACCGGGCCAAGCCCTACACGCCTGGCGGCTGCAATTCCGCCATCCCGTTTCAGGGGAGACCATTGTCGCGATCGCCCCCCTCCCCCAACCCTTTAAAACCCTCCTAACCGTGCTGCGAAAACGGGCGGGTGGGGAATCAAATCCTATCGACCCGTTATAATCGCTTTCATTTGCTGGGCTGCAATTGCTTCAAATCGCTAGGGGTATTGCAGTTAAATAGCATCTGGGGATTAACATCAGGGATTTCGATCACTGTTTGTTGGCTCAGCCATGTCTGAAAAGAGCGTCCTCCCGCCTGAATGAAGGGTTCTAGAGAATGGAGACAGCGATGGCGATAGAACCCACACAGCGGTTCCCAACCCTTAGCGTGTTTGGGCAGGAGGGCGATCGCCGCCGCTGGCGCCTGATCCAATTGCCGCCTCCACTGCTGCAACACAGCCGCCTGCAAGCAAGGCAAATCACAGGCCAGGAGTAATACCCAGTCAGCCTTAACCGAAGCCAGTCCCTGAGCAAACCCCACCAGCGGCCCTTGAGATTTTGCACTAGGCGGATCTAGGGACATCGCTTTTTCTTGAATCAAATTGCAAGCAGACGGAACCAGGGTGCGATAGCGATCGGGCCAGTGGGTAATCACATAAACTTGAGTCGTACACTGCAGCGCCGTCTCACAAACTCGCCGCAGTAAGGGAATCCCATCAATAGAAATCAGGGCTTTATCCCGACCCATTCTGGA
>JAKSDM010001612.1 GCA_022360135.1 Pseudanabaenales cyanobacterium
CCAGCATCATCAACGAGTTTGGATACAAACATGAACGCTAACAGTTTGATCTTTGTTTTTCCTGGCCAAGGGACTCAAATAACAGGAATGGGCAGTGGGCTTTTTGAGCAATTTCCAGACATCACAAAGGCTGCGGACGAAACGCTCGGCTATTCGATCAAGACCCTGTGCCTTGAAAATCCTCGCGACCAGCTCAACCAAACCGAGTACACACAGCCTGCGCTGTACACAGTCAACGCGATGACCTACCTCAGCGTTAAGCAGGAGACTGGACGAGTCCCTGATTTTGTGGCTGGCCACAGTCTTGGCGAATACAACGCCCTCTTCGCCGCTGGGGTCTTTGATTTTGCTACGGGACTCAGGCTGGTCCAAAAACGAGGTGAACTCATGGCCCAGGCTACGGGAGGCGGGATGGCGGCGATAATTGGATTGACGAGGGACCAGATACGCGACGTGATTCTGCTCTTTGGTAGCCCCGAAGTGACCATCGCCAACCTGAACGCCCCGAAGCAAACGGTCATTTCCGGTTCCATGTCGGCTATTGAAGAGATCCAATCTTCGTTTGAGGAGGCGGGCGCGAGTTTATTCTTGCCCTTGACGGTTAGCGGCGCCTTTCATTCGCGGTTCATGGAACCGGCCCGTAGGCAGTTCGAGACGTTCCTGAAAAGCTTTAACTTCAATCAGCCCGCCATACCAGTGATCTCCAACGTGGAGGCGCTGCCCTACCCGGGTGATGATGTCGCCAACCTGCTTGCTCAACAAGTCACATCGCCTGTGCGTTGGGTGGAATCAATACAATACCTGCTCAGGCAACCCAACCCAACTTTTAGAGAAATTGGACCGGGAGATACACTGCAAAGTCTTCTTCGCCAAATTTCAAGCTGACCTGCCTCGGCTTTGGACGAAATTGTCAGAACTGGCTCTTCAAATCTCACATTTGTGGCGGAGAGACAGCCTTCCCCTGGCGCTTTTCTAGAAGTTTATCGGCTAAAATAACTGTACAGCAAGGAATTTAGCTTTTTCAGAAAACCTTACTTATGGCCATCAGGACGAAATCGGAAATATTCGAAGTGATCAAGAAGAGCTTGCGGGACATCCTTCCAGAATTGGAATCCGTGAAGATTGATCCGCGACAAAGCATGAAAGAACTGGGCGCCAATTCCATTGACCGCGCAGATGTCGTGCTCCAATCTATGGAGACGTTGGAAGTCAGCTTTCCGCTTAACGAGCTTGCAGGCGTAGAGAACATTCAAGGATTGGTGGATTTTCTGCACGATAGGATTCACGTGTCATAGATTTCGAGATTGGCAGGCGG
>JAKSDM010001423.1 GCA_022360135.1 Pseudanabaenales cyanobacterium
AATTTGGGCTATAAAGTCGGCCTCTGGAATGACGGTGACAATCAGCCAATCCAATCCATCTTCAGGCTGAAAGGGAACCACCTGAATTAATTGACGCTGACCTCCAAGTTTGGAGACCATCTGTTGAGAGTGGGCAATTTGACTCAAATGGCCAAATTTTTCTAACAATTGCCAGGCTGCGAACTGAATCAACGGGTCACGACTATGGGTCGCTTGCAGGCCGCACTTGTTTTCCTTCAAACATAATGAAGGGGCTTTCAAGGGCGGAACTAGCCACCATTGCGCCGGAGCGCTCGATGATAAAAGCCTGACCCGATGGACTGATTTCTAATTCCCCCAGAAATTGACTGAGTTGCTCCAAGGTTAGATCAATCGCCAATACCCCTTCCAGAAGCCCCTTTTCACTATAAATTGGGACAGCTGGCGTTATCCCCCAAAGCGGATAGTCATGGGAGGCAAATTGATAAATCGGACTCCAGGTTCGGTTTTGGGCCCGTACGACCGCCCGGTGCCAGGGGCGCATCCGAGGATCATAGGCTTGAGTGCTGATGACTTTAAGCCGCTCACCTTGACTATTCAGTTGATAGGTATCCCGTCTTGGCAGCATGGTTCGATCCATTAACCAAAGCACAGTCTGACCCTCTTGTCGTTCCTGAACGCCAACGAACTCGCCGTTTACACCCCCGTAGTAAATGCTGGTGATTCTGTTAGACGCCTTGAGCTGATGCCAGAAATAAGGCGCTAGGGACGATAAGTCTTCAATGTCTAAATCCCCAGCCTGGATAGCAACCTGACTCATCCGCTGCAGCAAATTAGTTTGAGCCAGGTAAGAGCGCATATGTTCATCAATCCGGGCGGAGATTTCCATGCTGAGTTGAGTCACCAGGTCATTAATCGCCTGTTGGCCATTTCGGAAGGAAAGCCACCCGGTTAATCCCACAGCCGCTGAAATTTGCACCATAAAGGAAGCGATTAACACCGTTCTCAAGGAGAGTTTTCCAGAAGCTTGGTTGAGTAATCGCTGGAGAGACAATCGGAAAGAAAAAAGGGTCATAGGCAAATAACTGGGTTCGCTGCTGCGCCGCCACAGGCCATGGCAAGAATGTGATAAATTCAACCTGCTCCATACGGTTAAATCGAGAGGGTCTTTTAACCTGAAATACTTAAATTCATAAAGATTATCAACTAGATTTACGCCTCATATAGATAAAATTTTCGCTTCGAAATACAGTCATATTTTATACCTTAATAAAGAGTCGATGAGATGATGGGGTGATAGGGTGATGGAGTGATGGAATGTTTTTCCCACTCCCCCACTTTTCCCTTTTCCCTATTCCCGATATCCCTAGCTGATGAGAACTTCCTATACTGATCAGAAAGATAGGGAGCAATATTCACTCAGGAATTGGACTATTTGAGCTTTGATTCACGCTGAAACCCTCGAACTTTTAGAATGGCCTCGCCTCTGCCAACAGCTGGCTACTTTTGCCGCCACTAAGCTGGGGCAAACCGCCGCACAGCATCTGCAGATCCCCACATATCTAGGGGAAACGCTTGAACTTCTGGGCCAAACTCGGGAGGCCTATCAATTGGAGCAGAGTCCGACGGCGGGGTTAAATTTTGGCGGCGTAAAAGACATTGGTGAGGCATTGGAGCGCTCAGAGCTGCAAGGGATTCTAGGCGGGCATGAGTTGCTGGCGATCGCCACCACCCTGGCGGGTGCCCGTCAACTGCGCCGAGTCATTGACTCTCAATCAGACCTCACCCGTTTGCAGTCCCTGACGGCTGATCTGCGCACCTATCCAGAATTGGAGCAGGCGATCCATCACTGCATTGACGATCGCGCTCAGGTGACAGACCGAGCTAGCCTCAAGCTAGAAGGCATTCGCCAGCAACTGAAAACCATCAGAGACCAGATCTACGAGAAATTGCAACGGATTCTGCAGCGCCAAGCCAGCGCCGTCCAAGAGCATTTAATTACTCAACGGGGCGATCGCTTTGTACTGCCGGTTAAGGCCCCTCAAAAAGACGCCATTCCCGGTATTGTTCACGATACCTCCACCAGCGGAGTCACTCTCTATATCGAACCCCACGCCATTGTTGAGTTGGGTAATCGCCTGCGCCAACGGAAACGTCAAGAGCAAGCAGAAGAAGAAATCGTACGACGCACCCTGACAGAAAAAGTAGCCGAGGTCAAACTCGACCTGGAGCGACTCTTGATCATCGTCACCAGCTTAGATTTAGCCGTAGCCCGGGCCCGCTACTCTCTCTGGCTAGAAGCCAATCCCCCCCGTTTGATTGAATGGGGGAAAGAAGAGAGAAGGCAGAAGGCAGGTGAAGAATCAACTGGGGTAGAGGCAATCCCAGAAATCGCAAGGGATGAGCAAACCCACCCTCCACCCTCCACCCTCCACCCTCCACCCTCCACCCTCCACCCCGCCAATCCAAAATCCAAAATCCAAAATCCAAAATCCAAAATCCCCTCCCCCGATCCCATCACTCTCCGCCAACTCCGCCATCCCCTCCTGATATGGCAGACCAAGCACGAACAAGGACCCGACGTAGTTCCTATTGATATCATCATTCAGCCCCAGATCCGCGTAGTGGCCATCACTGGCCCCAATACCGGGGGCAAAACCGTCACCCTCAAAACCCTGGGTCTGGCGGCGCTGATGGCCAAGGTCGGTTTGTTTATCCCGGCCCGCGAGCCGGTTGAACTCCCCTGGTTCGACCAAATCCTAGCTGACATTGGCGATGAACAGTCTATTGAGCAAAGTCTTTCCACCTTTTCTGGCCATATTCGGCGAATTGGACGGATTTTGGCGGCTCTCCCTCCCCCCCTCCCCCCCTCCCCCCCTCCCCTTTCCCTTGTTTTACTTGACGAAGTCGGCGCTGGCACTGATCCATCCGAGGGCAGCGCTCTGGCGATCGCACTACTCCAGCACCTGGCGGATCAGGCTCAGCTAACCATAGCAACGACGCATTTTGGGGAGCTGAAGGCGCTGAAATATCAGGATCAGCGGTTTGAGAACGCATCGGTGGAGTTTGATAATGTGTCGTTGTCCCCAACTTATCGACTCTTATGGGGGATTCCAGGTCGCTCGAACGCTCTCACCATTGCCCGCCGTTTGGGCTTGAAGCCAGAGATTGTAGATCAGGCCCAGACCTATGTTGGGATGGGAACCCGCGCGGATGTCAATCAGGTGATTGCCGGGTTAGAGGCGCAGCGTCGCCGTCAGGAAAATAAAGCGCAGCAAGCCGAACAGCTGGTGGCGCAAACCGAACAGCTCCATCAAGAGGTGGCTCGTAAGGCTCAGTTTCTGAAGCAGCGGGAGCAAGCCCTGCAGCAGCATCAGGAACAGGCTGTGCAGGCTGCGATCGCCCAAGCAAAGGCAGAAATCGCCCAAGTCATCCGCCGTCTCCAGCAAGGTCCAGCCACGGCCCAAGAGGCTCAAAAGGCTACAGAAGCGATCAATCAAATCAGTGAACATCAAATCCCTTCGCGGCGACGGGTCGCTAAACCTAAACCTGGATTTACCCCTCAGATCGGCGATCGCATCCGCATCTCCAGTCTGGGCCAAACCGCTGAAGTCCTCACTGCTCCTGACGAAAACGGCAAGTTCACAGTCCGATTCGGTTTGATGAAAATGGCCGTCGGATTAACCGACATCGAATCCCTCACTGGCGAAAAAGCCGAACCGCCTGCTAAACCCAGTCCCCAATCTCCGATCCCCAGAACTTCATCTGCCCCGGCCCCAGCAGTTCGCACTGGCCAGAACACCATCGACATCCGAGGCAAGCGAGTGGTGGAGGCGGAATCGGTGCTGGAGGATGCGATCGCCAAGGCCAGTGGCCCCATCTGGATCATCCATGGCCACGGCACCGGCAAACTGCGGCGAGGCGTCCATGAGTTCCTGGATCGCCATCCCCAAGTGCAACGGTATGAAGCGGCAGAGCAGGCGGATGGGGGAACGGGCGTTACAGTAGCTTATATATAGCAATTCTCACTTGTGTAGAATATCTCTCAGCCGCTCCAGCTCCCCATCTCCCCCATCTCCCCCATCTCCCCCTGCTACACTTAAAATCCGTTTCCCCACTATTTTTGCTTGCCTGTATGGCGATCAGGCGGCGCAGTCGGTGGGGCATCCAGCGCTTGGGCTACCACCGCGAGTGGGCTATGCGATCGCGGTGGTAGCGGTTCTCAATTGCATTGACTACACCCTACACCCTACACCCCGCACCCCGCCTTCATGAGATGTATTCAACCCGAGTGTGAATTGCTATAGATCAAGTGCTTAAAGACAGCATTGCGCCAGAGGCTGCATTGCATTGACCCTTTGCCATTCTCTACAATTCACCCATACCAGGTCAGTTAAGGCTCGTTAAATATTTACGCTTGTCGCGATGATTATGCCTCTATGTAGGCATTGAGCGTCTCTCGATGCGGAACAGGTCATGAACAATCTGAAAGTGATTATTGTGGGTGCAGGCATGGGTGGACTCACCACCGCTATTGCCATGAGCCAAGCAGGCTACCAAGTCGAAGTTTATGATCGCGTCCGGGAGCTACGGCCAGCTGGGGCGGGGATTTCTCTCTGGTCCAATGGGGTTAAGGTGCTAAACCGGCTCGGTTTGGGGGCGGAAATCGCCCATATTGGCGGGTCAATGCAACGGATGAGCTATTTCAGCAAGACCGGCGAAACCCTCACCGATTTTAGCTTGCAGCCGTTGATCAATACGGTGGGGCAACGCCCTTACCCAGTAGCCCGCACAGATCTGCAACAGATGTTGCTAGCGGCATTTGGGGCAAACAATGTACAGCTCAATTCCAAGTGCATCGCTGTGGAACAAACTGAAGCAAGCGCCACCGCCATTTTTGCAGACGGTCGGCGGTCGACTGGAGATGTGGTGGTGGGGGCTGATGGAACCCATTCCCTCATTCGCAACTTTGTTTTAGGCCAGCCGACGACGCGGCGATATGTCGGCTATGTCAACTGGAACGGGCTGGTCAATGCCAGCGAAACCCTGACCCCGAAAAAGAACTGGGTGATTTATGTGGGTGATCATCAGCGGGCGTCAATGATGCCCGTGGGGAGCGATCGCTTTTATTTCTTCTTTGATGTCCCCCTACCCCAAGGCGTCGCACCTAAAGCAGATGCTAGAGCAGAGCTAGTCCGTTACTTTGAAGGCTGGGCGGAGCCAGTGCAACATCTGATTCAGCAGTTGAACCCAGCCCAAACAAACCGAGTCGAAATTCACGATATTGAGCCGTTGCCCAACTTGGTGCGAGGGCGAGTCGCCCTACTTGGCGACGCCGGACATAGCACCGCGCCTGATTTGGGGCAAGGGGGCTGTCAGGCGATCGAAGACGCCTGGGTGCTCACTAATGCTTTGCTTACCACGAATGTGAGTGTGGCCGACGCCCTCAAGCGCTATGAAACTGCCCGTCGCGATCGCACGGCTGAGATTATTCTCAAAGCCCGGAAACGGGCCGATATGATCCACGGTAAGGCACCCGAAAAAACGCAGCAGTGGTATAAAGACTTAGCCCAGGAAGATGGCACAGAGATTATGGCGGCCATCGCCAAAACCATTTTGCAGGGGCCGCTGAATTGAGGCAAGGAGCATGACCGGCAAACTCACCACCCATGTTTTAGATACCGC
Source organism: Pseudanabaenales cyanobacterium (assembly GCA_022360135.1). GTDB lineage: Bacteria > Cyanobacteriota > Cyanobacteriia > Phormidesmidales > Phormidesmidaceae > JAKSDM01. The sequence goes on from JAKSDM010001423.1 coordinate 5,665, forward strand.
CCATGGCTGCCCTGCCGCAGGGCTCACGATTGAACTCTGGCGGATGGCCCCGCCGCCGTTGGGCGTCCAACTCAAAACGGTGACCGCCAATGACGACGGGCGCACCGATGCGCCATTGCTAGAGGGGCCTGACTTGGCGGTGGGCGTCTATGAACTCAGGTTTGCGGTGGGACCTTATTTTACGGCCCGTGCTGTAGATACCGCCATCGATTTACCCAACCCGTTGTTTTTAGATTGGGTTCTGATTCGGTTTGGCATTGCTGATGCGTCGGCCCATTACCATGTCCCCTTGTTGTGCTCCCCCTGGGCCTATAGCACCTATCGAGGCAGCTAGCGTTAAACACCGCCTACCGAGAGAAGTTGGGCTTTCCCTTTGTGATGGCGGTAAAGGACCAAACCAAAGCCAGTATTTTGCAGGCGTTTAGGACTCGCTTAGAAAATCATAAAGACCCGGAAATCCAACAGGCGCTATCAGAAATCGCTCAGATCGCCCGATTTCGCTTG
>JAKSDM010001788.1 GCA_022360135.1 Pseudanabaenales cyanobacterium
ACATGCTGGAGGACTCCGTTCACTAACGTTCCTGCTACCTAAGGACAACCCTGGAATCAAGTCAACCTCTTATGCAATAACCTGAGCACTGATTCAAAAATTTATTCTAGACTCATGGCAAAAATCAGCGAACCGGCAGTAGAGACGTTGCATACAACGTCTCTACGAGAAAATGATCGGGCTTATCCGAACAGTATTGAGGCCGGAACTTTCTGGCTAGACAAGAATTCAGAAGGCAGGATTTATGTTCGTTCCATTCAACTTTTCAAAAAAATTGCCTCAGAGGCTGATCTGATAAGGGTAGTTTGAATTTTTCAAGGCGCCCAACAACCTGTAATATCTAACGCCTCAAACCTTGCCTTGCCCCGGTGCTTTCCCGAGCTACCTCATTAATCATATTGCGCCATCTCTCCATAGTGATCAGGCAACCCAGTGTATTGACGTTCTTTAGTCCCAAATTATGGGCATTCAGGAGTGACTCTATCCAGTCCTTGTCAAAGATCTCTAGGGCAAAACTATGCTTTGACATGAGTATGTCATGTACTGTTGTCTTCAAAGGACCTGTCATGGCATCTGCACGGAGCTGCTCTATCCCTCTGGGCTTGGCAGTTTGAACACGATTTTTAATGTGTTGAATACGGGAACGAGTCCCCTGATATATTCCTCCCAACCAACGTACGATAGGCTCTCTACCCTGAAGCGGCAACAGTTGCTTTCCATTGATGGGCGCCCAGTAAGCTTTCGGTGCAAAACGGCGGATAGACTCTTGATGGATTCTAGCCTGATCGGCAATCGGTGACGGCATTATGTAAGCCAATTGTGTGAGTTGTCTACCAAAAAATGGGCTTAAACGATGAGCTTGACAAGGCTGTCGTCTTGACTTGCCGCCCCAAATTGCGAAGCGCTCATATAGATAGAACAGATCAAGGATATCGTAGCCGTTTGTGGAAAACTTGGTGTATTCCTTAATGATGGAATTCAGGCGATTGTCAACCGCCTTCATCAGATCTAATGAATTCCAGGGGAGACGACTATTCAGATACTGATTTGTCAGGATGTTAACTGCGTCAATGGGCGACAGGTTTGGTCTGGATGAAAATGACATACGGGGATAATAGTATCCGCGAAATATTTCGCCCCCTGCACCACACAATAAAGGTTTCTGATTAGGTTCAAAATTGGGTAGGGATTGGATGGTAGCACTCTTGCTGCTCACATCTCCGTTTACAGAAAATGCCAAGAAGTCGCAGAAAGCCACAAAATCATCTGAGTATGGAGGAGGGGGGGCCTCAGATGAGAAGCGAATTCTGTGTGTCTTCGCCAATTGTCTGGCGACCTGAACATCTAAATCATTAAATTCACCAACTGTGAAAGCAACAATTTGTGAAGGATCAACAACCGAGAGCAGTAAGCTCATTACAGCTCTACTGTCGAAGCCGGCACTCAGTGAGATTTTTATCTCTGGTTCGTTTGCAACGATTGCTGTCATGTTTGCTTGAGCAACCTCAAGCATTTGGTCAAGATGGCGTGAAATAGCCTTGGAATCGCATGCAGCAATCCGCTCATCGGTATTGATGATGGGGTCAGGGATGATCTGAATTTTGCCATCAGACCATTTGATATATTCAGCAGGGTGACAGGTCAGTAAATGTTTAAGTAGGCTTCTACCTCTGAGCGACCACCCCACCCCAGCAATGCTGGCGGCACTCACATAATCGAATTCTACAGGGATGTGACCTGTTGCGGCCAAAGGCGCCTCATGAGGGGATACAAATAGCGTTTGACCTGAATTGTAATAACGTAGAGTTCTCTGGCCCAGGATATCGCTGATCAGTGTAACACTTCCATCAGAGCGATCCACGATCACCGCAGAAAAACAGCCCTCTAATGCCCGAACACCATTCGCCCCATCAGATACCCAAACATTCAAAATGGTCTGAGCTGTGCTGGTGTAACTGCTACCTAAAAGGTCACCGAACACAAGAACAGCATATTGATCCCCATTAGCTTCACTAATCAGTGAATAACTGCCAGTACATTCAGGCGCCAACCAAAACCATCCACCATTAAACTCTGGAAAAAGAGTAAAACCCTTAGACATTCTTACACCCAACGACGGCATCCATCTTTGAGTTATTTGGGCGCAGTAACCCAGAAGGTCATCAGGGGATTCATCTGCGACATTTGCAACAAACAGAAAAGTATACACGAGGGCGCTTCGAAAATTGATTGAGCTGTCCTGAGATAAGATCCTAGGATCCTGTCAGATTCAAGAGTTCTGTCGTTTTAAAAGACATTTGAACCCTAAAAAAACGATAGTTGTAGCGGCATTGTATGACCTCTAAATAACCAGCCACTGTATCCATCTCGTTTCCAGACAGTAGCTATAACACTTCCCAAAAACTCCTTTCTTGGGAAAAGCAAATCAAGGAACTTATCTGCATCATTAAAATGGATTTATTTGCCAATGGTCATCGCTTACACTACAACGTAATACAATACCTTGGACTCCTTATCCTCTCTTCAGCGCCTCACCCTGAAATCCGCATAATTTCCAGCTCGTCTCGCTATAAATAGGCCCCTGAGGCGGACGGCTGAAATTTGCCAATGCGGGCTTTTGTAATTAGCTTGGATAATTTCCGGTTTTCTGACAACCACTCATATTCTTATCGAAAACCAAGCAAGGCGATAAGAATAAATCCAATTTGGGGGCCTCGAAAAATTACTTTCACCCAAAAACCGGAGGTCGAAACCCCTGAAAGTCCATAACGAGCCAGTATGAGTCCGTAAATAGCTGGATTCTGGATTCTGGATTCTGGATTCTATGACTCAGGGATAATTTCCCGTTTTGAGTTGGCGCCCTTTACAGCTTAAACTTTTCTGTGATCCGCTGCATCGCCTCCTCCACATTTTCCCGGCTATTAAACGCCGAAATGCGGAAATAGCCTTCGCCTGCTGCGCCAAACCCAGAACCAGGCGTGCCGACGACATTTGTAGTTTGCAACAGCTGATCGAAGAACTCCCAGCTAGACAACCCCTTTGGTGTCTTCACCCAAACATAGGGAGCGTTGACGCCGCCATAAACGGTGATGCCAGCAGCTGTCAGTTGTTCACGAATGATTTTGGCATTTTCTAAATAGAAGCTGACTAGTCCCTGGATTTGGGCTTGCCCCGCCTCCGAATAGACTGCCTCGGCGCCCCGTTGGACAATGTAAGACACCCCATTGAACTTGGTCGACTGGCGGCGGTTCCACAACTTGTGCAATTCCACCTCTGACCCATCAGCATCTTTCGCCGTCAGTGTCATCGGTACAACCGTCAGGGCGCAGCGAGCGCCGGTAAAGCCAGCATTCTTTGAAAATGAGCGAAACTCGATCGCACACTCCCGCGCCCCGTCAATCTCATAGATGGAATGGGGCAGCGTCGGATCAGTAATGAAGGCTTCATAGGCGGCGTCAAATAGAATGATGGAGCCGTTTTCTCTAGCGTAGTCCACCCATTTCTTCAGGTCGCTTTTGGTGACCGTAGCCCCCGTTGGATTGTTGGGAAAGCAGAGATAGAG
>JAKSDM010000946.1 GCA_022360135.1 Pseudanabaenales cyanobacterium
TGATAGTAAAGGTCAAGTTCCCCTGCCCCCTTAAATGTTCCTTCGCTATGTTGCATATGCTTTTTCTCCCTTGCTGCATTCCCGCTTCATGGCCTAAATCGGCTGATGGAGATTGACAGCTTTATCCTCGACGCCTACTCAATCAGAAGTCTCGCGCCCATCTTAAAGCCAGTGCTTGAATCGCCCAAATTTACCTTGACAAACTGACAATGGGCGCCGCCAGACCACGATAGTAGGTTGGCGTCAGGTATTGACATCAAAACAAACTTGTGGATTAACTAACATGGTATCAAGAATGACTGCCGACCGACTCTGCAAATGGAATGTCTATCCATCAGCCAAACCTTCAACCCCAGCAGGAGAGTTTGCCGCCGATCACTGACGCCATCCTCAAGCGGGCGAGAGAGGGACTGAGGGCGGCTCGCGATCGCGCCGTTCGGCGCAGTTCTCAAGCAGCGCTTAAACAAGCTGAGGCTGTTGCTAAAGGTGATATAGAACCTATTGTCAGTGGGGGGCTACGCCGCGCAGTCCTGCGATTGTTGATCCATACCCTTTTCAACGTTAAGGTCGAGTTTCCCAAACGCATCCCCCATGGCCCGACTATACTGGCCGCAAACCATCTCAATCACATTGACCCTTTCCTCTTGTTGGCTGAGACGCCTAGCCAGCCTTATTACTACATTCTGGGCGACACCCGCAGCTTGTATAATCGGTGGTGGAAACGACAAATTTTGGGGCCGTCTGGAGGCGTCATTCCTTTAGATAGACGGTGGAAAGAAGAAATTGCGGTGATTGCGGCCGCTAAATCGGGGCGGCGAGATTTAGTCGAGTTAGCCGATGCGATTGAACAGGATGTCCCATCCGGCTCCGATATCCAATCACTGCGACAAATCGGTCGCATTGTGCAGGGAATTTTGACCCGAGGAGATGGCGTTATCCTCTTTCCTGAGGGCCGTTTAGGGACGACTGAAGGCCACTTGCACCAACCGCTAAAGCGGGGAACTGTACTCTACGCTTTGCGAGCTGGAACGCCGATTACGCCAGTAGCTTTGATCGGCACACAAGACCTCTATCTGCGGAAGACATTAACGGTTCGGTTGGGGGAGCCTTTGTATTTTCGGCAATCGAATCGGCCCAAAAAACAGGAATTGGATCTGGCTCTAGAAAATCTGCAGGCCGCACTCATTACCCTCTTACCCAAAACATATCAGGAGCCTAAAGGACTCAAACTGTTACGTTATTGCTTAAATCATATGTTTTGGTGACCCATGATTCAGGAATGTCGGCGTCTTGTTCATTGGGATTAAATCCACCCCATTTAATATCAA
>JAKSDM010000687.1 GCA_022360135.1 Pseudanabaenales cyanobacterium
CCCCAGTAGTGGGCAATGTCTCAAAACTTTGCAAGGATACGCCAACTGGATCTGGTCCGTAGCCTGGAGCCCGGACGGGCAAACCCTAGCCAGTGGTAGTGAGGACCAAACCGTGAGGCTGTGGAGCCCCAGTAGCGGACAATGTCTCAAAACTTTGCAGGGTCATATCAGCGCCGTCTGGTCCGTTGCCTGGCGTCCGGATGGGCAGACTCTCGCCAGTAGCAGTGCGGATCATCGGGTGAAGTTTTGGAACTCTAGCAGTGGGCAATGTCTGAAAACTTTGCAGGGTCACACCGCACGGGTCTGGTCAGTCGTTTGGAGTCCGGATGGGCAAATCCTCGCCAGTGGCAGTGCCGATGAGACAATCAAACTTTGGGATGTCAATACAGGTGAATGCTTGAAAATGCTAAGAGCTGACCGTCCCTATGAGGGGATGAATATTACGGGAGTTACAGGGTTAACGGAAGCACAAAGAGCAACGCTGTATACTTTAGGAGCCATTGAAAAAATTGAATAGTTGCCGCTAGGACAAACAACGTTTTAAGCGACAGCTGTCTCTCTATAAAATATCAACTGATGCACCTTCTCCGCAAAGTTTGCAAACTGTTCATTTAGACCTCACCAAGTGTGAGTACAGAAAATTTAACGGTGGATTATGGAAAAAGAAAAAAAGCGAGACGAGACGATAGATACTGCCCGAGGTATCGCAATCTTATCCATGATTTTTGCCAATATTTCGGGGTATATTCTGGTCGAGCCTCATTCTTGGAATCATCGTCTGTTCGGGACTTTCGCCGCACCAATGTTTGTGTTGCTTGTAGGGATGATGGTTGGTCTTTCTCTCCATTCAAAAAACCATCCTCAAATTTATTTTGTCAAGCGCGGTTTGCTGATAATTTTAGCGTCGGGAATCATTCTCGACATATTAATTTGGCGGTATTTGCCGTTCATCAGCATGGAGGTTTTGTATCTAATCGGAATTGCCATTCCTCTAACGGCGTTCTTTCATAAACTGGGGCGATTGCAACAGTATTTAGCGATCGCTATTGTCTTTGGAATTACTCCCTTTCTACAGTCAATATTCAGCTATCGGGAGATGACGACAGACCTGAGTTTATTTACAGATTCTGGAACTTTTCAAGTCTTTTCTGAAGAGTTTCGAGAGTTTATATGGCCAACATTTCTTAAACAGATCTTTATCGATGGATGGTTTCCAGTCTTTCCTTGGGTGGGGTTTGCCTTTATCGGTTATTTATTTGCCGTCTATCGCTGGCAGGTTAAATTACTGGCCGACTTCAGCAAACCGCCCATTGTCTATGCGAGTTTAAGTATTCTGATCTTCGGAGCTGGAGCTTGGTACGCAAATCCTGGCCCTCTGTATGTGCGAGAAGGCTTTTCGGAGATGTTTTATCCGGTAACCATAGGATACGCTTTGACCGCGCTCGGAATTATCATGCTGGTTTTAGCCGTTATTGATCGCAATCCTCAATTAAAAATATACCGCCCCCTTCAGATTATGGGCCGGTATTCTTTGACGATTTACTTTCTACACTGGGCGATCGCAGAATACATAATCTTGAGTTTCACGGAAGAAGCGCAACCCTGGGAGCATTTCGCTTGGTATATAGCAGTGGTTGTTATTTGCCTCGGCGTTGCTTATGGAGTTCGTTACCTAAAGCAAGTCTGGAAACCCACTCCCCTTAAAGGCTGACCATCTGTCTCTAAGCCTTATGGAAAGTGAGTTTTAGCGCCTGACCCGGCCCCCCCAGGCCCTGCCCTCATTCGCCGCCCTGGCTGCCCCCGAGCTGAGTTCTGACTACAGCTAGCCACATGGATGGCCTGTCGGACGCTGAATGTGGCCACCAGGTAGTAGCGGTTATTTGCCGCTATATTGCACAGTAATGGCAGAGTAAATCATCAGTAGGGTTGCATCCAGGCAACGCCCAGAGCCTCCCCTCTGGGCTTTTTCAGCTTAATACTTCCATCCCTTCATCCTAGTGAACCGCAACTAAATACATTCCATCCCCCCATCCCCGCCACAAATTCTACCGTGTACACAGATCTCGACCCCGATTGCGAATCCACTGATCTGGCCCCCCTAACCCCCCAATTCTGGGGGGGATCAGAGTTCAAAGTCCCCCAGAATGGGGGGATTTAGCGGGCTGAAATGACTCCGGCTCCGACTTGTGTGTACACGGTAGGCCACAAGTTAGGG
>JAKSDM010001768.1 GCA_022360135.1 Pseudanabaenales cyanobacterium
AATTGGCATGACCACATCGACTATCTATGCCAGTGAAGCACAGAGTAACCCCAACATGTCCAAGTCTTATAAAAAACGAAGAAAGAGAATTGTTCTCCATAAATCCTATGATTTTGATGGTGACGGCCTAGCGCCTTCTGGCATTCTGAAGTCCAACGTCGTGGAGATGTCGCTATTCGTTAGCGCCGAACTGGGGCGTGGGATCGCCCCCAATGGAACCCGAGTTGTTTCTGAGCAAAATCTAACAGAAACCTGGATCACCTACCTGGATCACTATGGTATGGGCTGGGATAACATAGAGCACAGAGACGTCACAGTGATTTGGCACACTGGCGCTTATGATGAGTTTACCAGTGTAATTGGTTTTCTGCCTGACCTCAATTATGGTTTCGTCATTCTGGCTAATTGTGACTTATGTGACTACAAAGGGGCAAATGTAACTGGAAATGCTCACACTGCCATCATCGATCACATACTTGACTATTGAACGAAAATAATAATATCTCCATTTCCAGGCTATAGTTATCCCGAATCAGGTTTTCCAACGTGCGTAGGTAAGTTTAATAGCTCACCCAACTAGATCGAGTCGTATTCCAAACCATTCGCGATATTAAAGTCTGATTGTCAAATTGAGCCTATCGACTTGCCGCTGAGGGAATGAAATCCTTACTAGGCTTCCTGAGTGTAATTGCAATTGATTGGTTGCGGTTGACCTATTTGCAATCAGACTTAACCAGAAAAGTCAGGTTGGCTTCGCTACCTGTCGGCTGGCTTAATTTACCGTAAACTCATCTTTTTCCAAGGACAAATCATTTTTCTCTCAGTAGCTCCTTAGTTAGCTGCTTCATAACATAAATAGATTTTAGATAGCCAATGCAGCTTAACTCTTCCGGTTGAGCGACATAGACGGCTTTGGTTAAATCAAGGAGAAAATATATGGATTTGTTGTTAAAACCTGACGGTCTACCGCCTGCTCTAAGTGATGCAGTCATGTTTCGAAACGTCGCGGCGGGACAAACGCTCTTCCAGGCGGGCGATTCAGCATTGGAGCTATTTGTGGTTGAAATTGGGCGAATTAAAGTATTTCGCTGCGCCAGTGAAGACAGGTTAGTCACCCTTGAGTTAGCTAGAGCCCATGAGAGCTTCGCAGAAGCGGCTCTTTTCTTAGAGACCTATGCCTGCACGGCAATAGCTGAGGTTGACTCACGGGTTATTGTTTATCCTACACAAGCGCTGCTGGCAGTTTTGGGTAAATTGCCTGAATTGGCGGAAGCGCTGATGGAACGGATGGTGCAAAAAATTCAGGCGCTTGAAGTTTCCTTGGAATTGCGGGATATTCGGGCGGCCCATCGGCGGGTGCTGCAGTATCTGCGGTATCTAGCCCAAGCCAAAAACCAAAGGGTTGTGAGCTTTGACCGACCTTTGAAAGATACTGCAGGCGAGTTGGGCCTCACGCCTGAATCCTTATCACGAGCTTTAGCCCGACTAGAACTCGATGGTATGATTACCCGGGAGCAGCGACTGATTACCTTGAATGATCAAGCAGTCGCTTGATTGAAATCCTAAAACCGCCAATTAAATTGGACTCCGACAATGTCCGCCTGGCTTTCATATGTTCCTATGAGGTCGCCAGCTACAGGATCTGATTGGCTAATTGCGCGATCGTTAAAGAACAAGTGAGCATAGGCGACATCTAAGCTGATGTTATCGGAGGGACGATAACCCGCCCCAACCGTCACCCAGAAGCGATCGCTGTCAGGGATTTCGGCAGTGACAAATTGATCATCGACTGGGCTTGGATCGTAGGCCGCACCAGCCCGTAAAGTCCAGATTTCATCAGGCTTGTAATTGATCCCAAAGCCAATACGGACAGTATCTTCCCAGTTTTCTGGCTGCACTACATCTTCCTGGGCCGGGTTGTCAAACTCGATCCGCAATTCCTCGAAACGACTCCAGTTCGTCCAGGTGACATCTCCTACAATTGACCACTGGGGGCTCAGTTCTTGATAAACACCAAATGATAAGGAATCCGGCAACTTTAACTCGGCTGAGGCGTCTGTGTCAGTAAATTGGCCAGTGGCGGTGAGTGGAGCGGCGGCAGTAGGGACAGCAAAGTCCGCAGCGCCCTGAAGCGTGTGGGTAATGGCGGAACGGTAAGCCAGACCAATTCGGGTCGTCTCGGTAGGCTCGTACAGCACCCCCACGTTGTAACCCACACTCCAATCATCCCCCTCGACTTCTGACAAACCATCCGCTTGTTGAGACAGACCAATGAAGCTGCCAAAGTCGATTGCGTTCGACAGCTCCGCTCTGGCGTATTGCACATCCAGGCCGACCCCGACAGAAAAATTATCAGTGAGCTTGGCTGCTACCGTGGGATTGATATTAATGGTAATCAGTTCGGACTCGATCGCCTGATAGCGCCCAACCCAATCGCTATCGTATTCGGTCGCCAGTCCAAAGGGCGCGTTGACGCCTATCCCTACTTTCACTCGATCTGAAAGGCTCCAAGCGCCGTAAAGGTTTGGCACAAAGCTAGTAGGGCCTGCATCCCCGCCATTACCCCCTAACGCTGGGGCGCCTCCCACTGTCGACCCCTGATTGCGAAATTTGGTCGTCGGCAGGATGAGGTATCCCGCGCCCACGAAAGAGTCGCCCTCCAGACGAGTCAGGCCAGCTGGGTTAAAGAAAATCGTGCTGGCGTCGTCAATCCCAGCCGCCCCCCCAGAAGCGGCATTTCCCAGATTAGGCACACTCTGCTCTACCAAGGCAAATCCGGATGCGAAGGCTGATGGGGTAATTCCCACGACTCCTAATGTCATTAAGATTGACGGCAGTGACAGATTGACAAATTGCTTCGTCTGCTTGGCAGAGGGTTGGGCCGCTATATTGTTTAGGGGATTGTTGTTTAGGTGATGGTTTGGATTATGGTTGAGAGGATTGTTTAAAGAGACTTGAACAGCTTTCGAGGTAGATTCATTTTGAGTCGAGGACATTTACGCATACCTTCTCAGTTTTCTAAATTTTGGATGTAGCCCTCCCCTTTACGCAAGCAACAGTTACGTAATTATACGTATGCAACCGATCAGCCACCAGATAGCCCTTTAGGGATTTGCCGGTTTGTCTTCCCGCTAACTCCCCCTTAGCAAGGATCCTATGATCCGGCAACTTCACCGCCCACTACCACATTTCGAATTCGCAGGCTAGGACCGCCGCAACCGACGGCTAATCCACTCTGTCCACCCTTGCCGCAGCCCCCGGATTCATCCCAGAAGAAGTCATCTCCGATCGCGGCAATATCCCTCAGGGTGCGGAATACATTGCCGGAAAGGTTAACATCTCGCACTGGCTCGGCGATTTTGCCATTGCGGATCATCCAGGCTTCCCCAGCGGCGAAGGTGAACATCTCCCCATTTGTCATCCCTCCCAACCAGTTGCGGGCATAGACCCCTTCCTTGATATCAGCAAACAGGTCTTTGAAAGAAGTATTCCCCGACTCGATCCAGGTGTTGGTCATGCGCACCAGGGGGGGATAGTGGTAGTTGAGACAACGGGCGTTTCCAGTCGGAATTTCGTCCAGCTTACCCGCCGTTTCCCGAGAGTGGAGGCGACCTACCAATACGCCGTCTTTGATCAGCTGAGTGATGGTGGCGGGAGTTCCCTCATCGTCGTAGAAGTAACTGCCCCGATGTCCTTTAGGAGCGGCTCCATCAAAGATTTGCAAGTTGGTGGGTCCAAACCGTCGCCCCAGAGTCATCACCTCCAGCAGATCAGGGTTTTCGTAAGCCATGTCCGCTTCGGAAAGGTGACCAAAGGCTTCATGGACAAAGAGCCCTGAGAGAATAGGATCGATCACCACTTCATAGGTATTGCCTTTGACGGGAGGCAGCGCCAGTGCAATGACAGCTCGCTGGGCTGCGCCTCGCACCTGGTCCTCTAAATTTTCTAAATCTTCATAAGCTTTGCGAGAACCAGCGGTTTCCCGTCCGGTTTGTACGGTGGCGCCGTTGCGAGCAGTGGCGGCGAAGCGCATTTCCATATCGACCCAGGATTGCTCGATCAAAGCCCCCTCAGAGGTGGCCAGGATGATGCGTTGGGCGCTGTCCTCATAACTCACTGAGGTGGTGGTGATGCGATCGTCTAGACTCTGGAGAATGTTGGCATAGCGGCTGCACAATTCTTTTTTCCGCGTCAGAGAAATTTGTCGCGGGTCGGCGCCGGTTAATGGCAAGCGGCAGGTGTCCTGACAAGGTTGAATCTCCGCTAGGAGTGTTTCTTCGTCACCGACTAGTCGAGCCGCTGCGATCGCCTCCTCAATTCGCGCTTCCAGCGTAGACAGCTGGTTAAAGCTAGCGAATCCCCAACCCCCCTTATGACAGGCCCGGACTTGACCTCCTATCGAAATGCCCTCACTCAGGGTTTCCACCCTACCGCCGCGGAGCAAAATGTCAGTGCCTTCAGATTCCTCCAGGCGAATCGCCAGGTAATCGACGCGATCGCGATAGCGGGCTATGAGATTTGAAAGTAAGTCCTTACCTTGGTCAAGCAAAGAGAGCATACGCAATCACTAACGAATGAAACTCAAAATCTGTTAGATTGACTAGCCCATAGAAGGGTGATGACGGCGCACCCTCTCAGTTAGTTCCTTCCATTGTGCCGCTAAATTGAGCAAACAGGGGGGGCGCCGCCATGTCAAACTAGAGAGAGATTGAAGTCAAAACATAGGAAGTGTCTAACATTTCCTTCTAGCCCTATCCTTGAACTAAGTTTAGGGAACTGATGTAGACCAATAGAGTAGAAGCAACATCAACCCTGTTCTAAGATCACACTATGGCAGGCGAACTCGACTATTCTCTCCCCCCGGCAGTGCGGCGTATCGCCCGCGCCTTCTCTCGGGTTGGCTGGACCAGCTTCTGGATACAGATTGTACTGGCCGTTGTTTCCAGCTTGTTGTTGCTGTTTGCGGTAATTGGTCTCAACTTTAATTCGGCTAACCAGAGTAGTCCAGGCACAGGGGCTGGTTTGTTTTTCGCCGCCTGCGGCCTGCTTGCCGTATTTTTTGGGGCCTATTGGTCCTTTCGCTACACTCGTCTTGCTAGGCTGTTACGGTCTGGCGACATGGCCTCTCGCCCTAAACCTAAAGACGCCATCCAGACCTTACATATTGGGCTGAACGCCAGTCTAATCGGTATGTTTTTAACCTTGATGGGGGCTGGCGCCATTGTCGGCGCCCTGCTTTTCAAATCCTTCGAACAACCCGCTCAAGGGGCGATGCTATTCAATCCAGCTACTCTAAGGGGGTCTTTTATTACTTCCTTTGATCTCCTAATCGTGCAATCAAACACCAACACAAGTATCGCCCACTTCGTCGCCATTATTTCTTCCCTCTGGCTATTTCGCACGGTTAATCGCCAGTGATAGGGCCATTCACTTAAGCCGGAATGTTCTGGCTGGATCGGAATTCAGTCTATCTATGGGCACTGACGATACCTGTAGATAGCTGAATCATGACTTCTGGCTCAGAGATAATTCCCCACTTCAAATGAGTGCTCCAGAACTACTATTGGCGCTCCAGAACTACTCTTCCTGTAGGATTTTGGGCACCTTGAAATAGTCCTCTTCCCGCTCAGGGGCGCAATCAAGAATATCTGCCCGACCCGCAAAAATTTCTAGCGTATCCGGTCGGGTTACATTGCTTACGTCGATTGCGCGAGTCGTTGGCTCTACATTTTCCGTATCAAGCTCACTGAGCTGCTCAAAATACTCCAGAATACTACCGAGCTGAGTTGTAAACTGCAATTCCTCATCGGGGGTTAGTTCAAGCCGAGCC
>JAKSDM010000749.1 GCA_022360135.1 Pseudanabaenales cyanobacterium
AGTTTTGGTAAATAGGCTACCGTGAGGACGTTTATCACCGTGGTAAACCAAAGTTTTGAGGGCAGGTGCAAATCGTCGCACTTCTCGCTCCCAGTTGCCAATTACAGAAGTGGGGCACACCAGCAAGGTTGGCTGTTCTAACAGATCCTGCTGACGCAAATGGAGCAAAAATGCAATTAATTGGATGGTTTTGCCCAAACCCATATCATCCGCCAGACAAGCGCCCAGTCCCCACTGCTCTAAAAATGTCAACCAGGAGACGCCCCTGGCTTGATAGGGGCGTAACTGGCCTTGAAACCCGTCTGGTTTAGTAATGGGTTTGAGCGTTTGATTCCCAGTGGTTAGGGTGGTGATTAAGTCTTTCAGAGCGCCCGACGCCTCAAAGCTGACTACCGGTAGCTTGTCAATCATTTGAGTATCCCCTGTGCTGATGCGTAGGGCGTCTTCCACTGAGAGCGCAGTCTCTTGCTTAGGCCGCTCAAAAAAAGCCTGGGCGGCCTTAACATCCTGAGGTCTAAGCTCAACCCATTCTCCATTAATCTCTACTAAAGGGGTATGGAGGGCGACAAGCCGCTCAAAGTCCGTTTTAGAAATTTCCTGTCCGCCAATCGTTAATTCCCAAGTGAAATTCAGTAGGCTTTGGAGTCCCAGGCGTTGACGCTGCTTGCGAGAAGGCGCCTTTGCCGCAATTTTTAACCCCAGGCGACTGGTCCCGCCACCTTCCTCCTGATTGGCTAAATTTGGCGGCAAGACAATCCCGAACCCGTTATCTTGTAGACGCCAGGCGATTGATTTAATAAATTGGTAGGCCTGGATCGGATCGAGTTGGCAAGACTGAGGCTGCTGCTGTTTCAAGCTCTCTTTGATCGGATCGTAGAGGCGGGCGGCGCGGCCGAGTCCAGCCAGCAGGCTTTCCTGAGGATGGTCGAGGAGGCGTCCTTGGTGATTCAGCTGGTCTACTGGGTGCCGCCAAATGGTGGCGGACTCGATTAAAAACAGCGGATCATCTGCAGCTTGCAGGCAATAGGTTAAAGTCCAGTTCAGCTCACCTTTGGGCGGCGGTTGCAACACCAGGCAGGTGCGAAACATGGCTGCCTGATCGGGGTTGAGGTTTTGCAAAGGCGCCATCCAGGTGGAC
>JAKSDM010000895.1 GCA_022360135.1 Pseudanabaenales cyanobacterium
AATCAATCGGGGCGGACCGATCGAAATTGAAAAACGGGTTGAGGGAGCGTATGCGATTGCGGGCACTCCAGCAGACTGTACACGGGTTGCCCTCAGTCACTTGTGCTCAGAGGCAGAATGGGTTCTTTCCGGCATCAATGCCGGCGGTAATTTAGGAGCGGATATCTATGTGTCAGGAACCGTGGCGGCAGTGCGAGAGGCGACTCTGTTGCGGACGCCAGGCATCGCCATCTCCCACTATATTCAGCGGGGCAAAGCCATTGACTGGGACGTGGCGACCCAGTTGACAACCAGCGTCCTGAGCAAATTGATGCGTCTTCCAATTGAAGAAGGCGCATTCTGGAACGTCAATCTGCCTCATCTGGAACCGGAAGACCCAGAACCGGCAATTGTGTTTTGTCCTTGCTGCACTCAGCCTCTACCCACTGAGTACGTCTTGGAAGGGAGCCAATTCAAATATGTCGGGGAATACGATCAGCGTCTACGCGATCCAGGGGCGGATGTGGATGTTTGTCTTTCAGGAAAAATTAGTGTGGTCCAGATTAGGCTTTGGTAAGTAATGAGTCAACTGAACAATGGCTTTACGCTCTTTTTGAGCTTATTGGTTGAGGCGATGCCCTTCTTGCTATTGGGGGTGGCCTTCTCCAGTATTTTGCTCCTGTTCGTTGATGAGCGAAAGTTGATCGCGGCGATGCCTCGTCATCCTTTGCTGGGGGCGCTGGCTGGCAGTTTAGTTGGGTTCCTGTTCCCCGTCTGTGAGTGTGGCAACGTGCCGGTAGCCCGGCGTTTGCTGATGAAAGGGGCGCCTTCCTCGGTCGCTGTCGGTTTTCTATTGGCGGCTCCCACCATTAACCCGGTTGTGATTTGGGCGACCTGGACAGCCTTTCGCGATCAGCCTGAAATTGTTTTCCTGCGGGTGGGGTTTTCTCTGTTAATCGCCACTCTGATTGGCTGGATTTTCAGCACCCAGAAAGATATGCGCCCCTTGCTCCAAGCCAGCGTTACCCGCTTGATGCCCAATCCAACCGCTGCTAATCCGACCACAAAACAATCCCCAAATTCAGAAACTTTCGTTCCCCCCTTACTCCAGTCTGGAACCTATCTATTGCAGCAGCCTGGTCAGATGTTTCAGTTAGATACCCCAAATGCCTATGAATTGTTCGCCAGCTCCCCCGTATCCAAGCCCCTCGCGGCGAAGCTAACACTGATGTTGGACAATGTGGTGCAAGAGCTACGAGAACTTGGGGGCGTGCTGGTGCTGGGGGCTGCGATCGCAGCCTTTGTGCAGGTTGCAATTCCCCGAGAAATCATCCTCAGCTTAGGGCAAGGACCCATCACCTCTATCCTGGCCATGATGGTATTGGCGATGGTAGTATCCATCTGCTCCACGGTAGATTCTTTTTTCGCCCTCTCCTTCGCGTCCACCTTTACCAGCGGCTCATTACTGGCATTTCTGGTATTTGGTCCGATGATTGACCTGAAAAACATCGGTCTGCTGCTAACCGTCTTCCGCTCTCGTGTGATTG
>JAKSDM010001629.1 GCA_022360135.1 Pseudanabaenales cyanobacterium
CGCCCCCCTGCACATGAGCGGCTCGAATTTGTCGGAGTTTGGCGGATTGATAACCATAACTCGTGGTCAGAACTTCGTTCTGATGTTTGCCCTTGCCCACAATCGCCGATTTTGACTCAAACCCCACCGGAATGGGATAAGGCTGCAAATCTAGGCGTTCCTGTAAGCAAGCGATCGCATGATCCAAAAATGGTTGATAAAGAGTCATGGAAAGGGTCCCATCACACGTTGAGCGCTTCAACCGCTAGCGGCCTCGCATCTTCAAACAAGAACTCATACAAAAACTTTTCTGACCATTCATGGCCAAAGTAGCTACTGAAGAGACCTGACGCCGGATCCCGTTCAGCGCTGTATTGGTCGTAATCTTTTTGGGCTTTAACGATCCGTTGAATGTCTTCGGGATCACTCAGAATCTCGGCTGATTCTATCATCCGCCAGTACAGATTCAAATAATCTTTGAATGCCTCAAACACTTGTGTGCTAACTGTCTCAGCGTCAGTTTTAGCAAACAACAAGTATTTTGAGAAGTACTGGTTTGCGTCATAAAATTTCATTTCCAGATTTTGTGCTAAGTCTGGATACTGATCATGTAACGCCTTCAGAGGATGAATATATTTCGCCAGATAAGCTTGGTCTTGAAATAACGGCTGAAAGTCCATGACGATCAGATTTTTGACCTTTCCGAAAGAGAGAAAGTCAATTCCGAGCAGGGGCAGCTCGTAATGATGACTGGGATAAATCACGCTATTGAGAACTTGGGCGCTGGCGCCCGCATCAATATAGGTATAGCGAATTTTTCGAAACTCAGGGCATTGATAACACCAGCTTCTAATTGTGGCGGGATTTCTACCCCGATCGCTGACCCGAGATTCTAACCCTGTTGGAATCAGACGGCTTTGTAAATCAAAGCGTTGAAACAAAGATTGTTCCAGATATTCAAGAAAGGGTTTATACATAGATTCACAGACTCGTTTGCCTTAATTCCTTAACCTACGTGATTCCTGGACACAGCGTCTCAAATGAGTGAGACAAAGTAACGATCCTTAACGTTTTTGCCGCTGATTATGAGACTGCTCGGGTCAAATTGTGTTGGATCATGTTGGCTAAGTCGGCGTCAGAGACACAGCGCCGTTCAGAACAATAGGTCATCAAATAAATCCCGTTCATCATCCGCACTGTGCTGACGCGGACGCGAAAGTCATCGGTAATGAACCAACAACGTTCCTGTCCTTGATTACTTTCATAGTCAGTGTCAATGGTCAAAATGCCGTCTTTGCCAAACCAGTAGCGGCTGACAACCGGAATTTTTTCCACGTAGCCCTGGTCGCGCAACAGTTTACCGGATTGTCCCGTCTGATCATCCGGCACATCGATTAACACGGCGGCCTGATCCGGATCAGGGGCTTGATCCTCCTCGTGGGGTTGCCACATGAAACTGGCTCCCCCTAACGCGATCGCGGGATCAATGCCTTGGGGCTGACAAATTGTTGTGATCCGGTGATCACCGGGTTCAACCACCTGCACATGCAGCTTGGATTCCCCTGACTCATCCGTGACTGCATCAAAATGATGCACTGTGCGCTGGGTAAACCAGACCCCTTCGCTTTTCCGGAAAAAGTCCATCATCGTCATAGGCGGGACAAGCGGCATGGGATTTTCCTCAACAACATATGGGGATAGCAAAACATCCCTATGATTGTAGATGGGGCAAGGTACAATACCCACCAAAACGATGTCACATTTTCAAGCCATGACAGCTCGGGAGAGTCAAAAAACCCCCCAGGACGTTTTGTCGATCCTCAAAGCAGGTATTCCTCTAAGTCAGGCGGATCTGTATCAACTCGACCTGAGGGGTTTTGATTTGTCAGCAGCCAATTTGAATCGAGCCACGCTAATTCGAGCCGATCTCAGTCAATCTAACCTGATTAAG
>JAKSDM010000961.1 GCA_022360135.1 Pseudanabaenales cyanobacterium
AATGGCCTTCCTTAACGTATCGAACAGCTCTCAGGATGGTATCTCCAACCATCTTGATATCGCTCATCGTTAGGTAACAGGGAAGTCGAATATCACATGCATAGCACAGAAACTCTTTAGTATGAGGCAATTCTTTGGCTAACTCCTCAATATTGTTTATATACTGCCAGGTGGGGAAATAACGAGGGTTGTCTAAATAGCCAAATACTTTGGTAGGGATCCCTTCGATTCCCATGATATGGGTAAACTTAAGGGCTTCATCCGCAGTAAAGTTGATCAGGTTAAACTGAATCGTATCGGCTGCGATACGAACCTGGGGATACTGTTGGGGGACTTCAATATAGTCAGAAGACGAAATAATCTTTTCTAATTCAAAATAGTTCGTGTTGAGAGCGTTTATTCTATCATCAAGCTGAGAGAGCTGAGCCCTGATCAAGGCTGCTGATAAGTTGGTCATGCGTAAACTGAAATTGGGGATACGGTTTTGCAGCTCTTCAAAGTAATCTGTCTGGATAAAGTGCCTCATCCAATAGTTTTCTATCGAGCCTGCATACAAAACGGCTTTGGTAATCACCAAGGGATCATCTGTGACTAAAAGCCCACCTTCCCCAGAATTAATAATCTTGTTTGACTGGGTGCTGTAGCAGCCGATTTTACCAAATCTGCCGGTTGGAATATTGTTCCATAAAGCCCCTAGACTATGAGCGCAATCTTCAAGCAGAACAATGCCATGTTTCTGACAAATGTCTATAATTTTGTCCATATGAGAAATGTGTCCTCTCATATGGGATAGCAGGAAAACCCTGGTCTCTGGTGTTATTTTTCTCTCAAGATCTTCAGGATCAATGCAATAGTTATCTAGACATTCAACCAGGACAGGCTCTGCATGAGCGTGAACGATAGCACTGGGTACAGCAGTAAAGGTAAAGGCCGGCGTCAAAACTTTATCGCCTGGCTGTACACCGACGCAAAGAAGGGCAATGTACATAGCGCTGCCGCAAGAATTTACAGCAACGGCATACTTAGCGCCTACATATTCCGCAAATTCTTTCTCTAATAGAGAAACCTCTGACTCTTCTGGAAGAGCGCAGTGGTAGCGATACAGTTTACCTGTTTTCATCACCTCGACTGCTTTGCTAATTCCCTCTTCGGGGATGAGGGTAGTAACTCGAAAATCATGATTCAATAACTTTTTGCCACCTTCAATGACCAGAGGCTTATCGCTAACTAGCATATCTTCTCCTCAAAATTTGACTGATTGCAAACTAAAACTACACTGCACCAGGTATCAAGCAAGCAAGCTGCATTAGAAGCTAGCGTTGAAAACTAGCGTTGAAAACTCAGAAAACTCAATAGACAGGCTACTTTAAAGATTGCTCGAATCCCACTCAAAACATTACGACAAATGAGAGCCAACATTTTTTCAAGATATCTCGGAAACGATTCTTTTTGAAAAAATAGGCAGCTTCCACCTGTCAGAATGGATATTTTGATTGCGAGAGAGAGTCAGTAAACCGCTAAATCTACTTGAGTAAAATATTGTGAAGACTTTTAAGTCTAGAAAACTTGAATTAATCCCTTCGATGGTTAGGATTGCGGTGTATAACGAATCTTAAACCTTGAGTCCATTTGATTGGAAGGAAGTAAAATTGTTGTCGAATCATGCACTTAGGGCCTGTTTCTCTTTAGGTTCTTAGACTGAACTTTTATCAAGTCTACTTTTTGCTCGACTCTGTCACTCGACTCCGGACCTGTATCTCTTTATATCCCAACCTAAACTATATGAAGCTTTGAGTAGAGATCTAACAGGGATGAGAGGTCCAGCAGAACTCCGTCAGCAAGGATACTGCAAAATGAGGACATATACGCTTCAATAATTCGCCTGCGCAACTAATTTGAAAAAAAACTTTTCGAATTTTCAAAAAACTTCTTACATAAGCCGTCGTTAACTGACTCTGAGCACTTTGCTTATCATCCTTATGGAAATTTACCCACGCCTTGGAGGTGTACAGCTACTCTCTCTTAAAGGGGCTAAAGGGTGAAAAAGCTAGATGATCAATAGGATTAAATCATTAATGCGTTCTTTGCACATATACCACAAATAGCTCGTATATTATTCTGAGCCAATCTGGTTGATTCGTCAACTGAAAACTTTACCGAAAATGGAGAGCTTACTTCACAAAATTATGTTGTCTTGATATTTTATTTATAAGCTTCTACCCCTCCCCTATAAATCTTTCAAATGTTTCCAGAATTTCTAAGTCGGTCGCAGTTGAAGTGTTTATAATTTTAGATCTTGATGAAGTCTATTTTTTGATCTAAGCAAATCTTATTAATTTCAATCATTTTTTCTTCCGACATCTTTATCTGTGCAGTTGCATCTCTTTGTTTGATTCGTTTAAGGCAGAGATCTATCAGTGCAAGAATTTCAATAAATCAATTGTATATTTTTCCAATTGTATATTTTAATTTCAGATGTGTGAGAAAATCTTTAGATTACTTCGTTAATATGGTGATTTCAAAGCTAATTTCTTCATTGCCTAAAAGATATTCATCTACTTCTTCCTCCACTAGTTGATAGCCTTTAATTTGATTTTTGGCCGACGTAATATCAACATTTTGTAGATTTCGAAAAAATATCTTTGATCGGGAAAAACTTAATATTGAATCTCTTTATCTAAAAGTCTACCGATAATATGATTTTCTACTGCCTTTAGAACCTATAAGAACATAAACGACTTTCATAAAACTATAAACTATTTTTTCCTAGAGATATTTCATTTTTGATCAGAGTATTTTGACATTCAGGTAGGCATGAACGCTAGACATCTAACTATTTATCAGGCCACTTCCGCACCATAAAAATCTGTGATCAACACTTTTTATACTTATTTTCTTCGCTCCGTTTAGACGTATAACTTAAACCGGGAAAATTTTAACCTCACAATTGGCTGAAACCCTTGTGGGCTTGAACCATTTCTCCGTAAGGTTTCCCGCCTTAAAATATAAGCCCTCGTTTACAAGCTGGAGCTTGTAAACGTCAGTCTAGAAAGCTTTGACTTCCGGTGACGGGGAAGCTGGAGTGTTGTCCCAGTAATTTTTTCTAAGCTCTAACCTAGGCATGAGAGGAAACTCAAAACAGATGTTCACTTTGCCGCTTGAATCTCTCTAGCAATCTCTCGTAGGGTGGTTTCTACCGATCGCGGCCGCCAACCCAATGACTCCCGCGCCTTACTGGCGTCAACTCGGACACAGCGATCATAGATATAGTGAACTCGCTCACGACTAAGCGGCGGATTCCAGTTGAACAGGCGACCGATCAGATCGAGTAGATCACCGACTAGACGAACCAGAAATTGAGGGGGTTCGATAGGAACTGGGCGGTTGGTCTCTTGGCTAAGGATTTCAAACATTTTCTGGGTGGTTAAATCTCCGGCTGAGAGAATATAGTGTTCGCCCAATCGTCCTCGCTCTGCTGCCAGAATCATGGCGTTCACCAAGTCATCTACATGAACGACGCCAGTCACGCGATCGCCCCCCGGCCAAAACATCAATCGGCCTGAGAGAAACAGCTGGATCACTGGTCCAAAATGAGGATCATCAGGGCCTAAAATTCCCGCCGGCAGCAGGCTGACTACACTTAAGCCTTGCTGAGCTGCTTGATCGACAAGTTGCTGAGCCTGGTATTTGGTGCGATCGTAGGCGGAGGAAAAATCGGTCTGGGTGCGTTGGAAAGTTTCATCTACGGTTTGGCCCTGGGTGTGGCCAAAAACGCCAATCGTGCTACAGTAAACTATCTTAGGCGGCTGGGCGCTAATTTCTTGGGCCGTTTCCAGCACAGCTTGGGTGCCCGCCACATTCACCCGCTCCATTTCCGCCTCGTCCACTAGACCCAAATCTACCAAGGCTGCTAGGTGAAAGACGGTATCCACTCCGGCCATGGCGATTTCGAGCGCCCGATGATCGGTGATGTCCCCAAACACCAATTGGACATTGGTATCGGCAAGACGGGATAGATTGCTAGATTGGCGCACCAAACCCACCACGCTGTCGCCTCGTCGCTCCAGTGCTTTAACCAAGTGAGAGCCCGTAAAGCCACTAGCCCCAGTCACAAATGCTTTCATATCAGATTGATTCGCTCTGGTCGGTGATGTCCGAGAAAAAGACGCCAAGATGAGATCGCTGGGTCATCTGGGTAGTGTCTTGCTTAAAAATCACCATAATTTGCTTTAGCGGCAAAGCCTTGTCTCCAAACTGCTGTTTCATAAATCTTTTTCATAAATCCGATACGTCTTGTAGATTTTAGCTCCCGCCGCTTCAATGATTTTGCGGGACGAAAAATTATCCTCCCAAACCCAGGACAGTTCCGCCTTTTTGTAAGGCTTGCCTTTACGAGACCCGCCTTGCATTCCCAGGTAAACCACCCCTAGGGCGACCAGTTTACGACGGTGTTCTGGCAGGGCGCAAATGGCGAACACCCGACCCTGATCAATCTGCCGCTTGTACCAGAGAAACTTGAGAATACCTAGCCAATTAAGCTTACCGTTAACCCGTTTGAGGGGAATATTGTAGTCAGGCAGGGCCATAAAAAAACCGACCATCTCGCCTTTGTATTCTGCGATCGGGAAAATGTCTGGATCGACTAGCTGTTGCAAATCTTTGGCATCTTCCAAAAATTCGGCTTCGGTC
>JAKSDM010000504.1 GCA_022360135.1 Pseudanabaenales cyanobacterium
TGCAAGCAACCCCCATCAAAGCTGAAGCCCTCAGGCAAGCCCAACTGGCTATGATCAATGGACAAGTATCCATTGATGGCTCCCAATTGCGCTGGCAGACGGGTCAGGCCCAGCTGCCTCCAATCTTAGCTAGACAGGGACGTCAAGAATTGTCTCATCCCTTTTTCTGGGCTGCTTTTACGTTGGTTGGCAGTCCTTGGTAGCAATGAGGTAGGCTAGGGGCACTCTTCATCAGCAACCAGTTCTTCTGCTATGAGTGGTTTTCAGGATGCTTTTATCTCCTACGGACGGGCTGACAGCAAAGTCTTTGCGGCAAAAATCAATGATCGGTTGATTGTTGCAGGGTTGGAGGTCTGGTTTGACTTTAAAGATATTCCCCTGGCGGTTGATTATCAGTATCAGATTGATGACGGTATTGAGAAGGCGCACAATTTTCTGTTCATCATCTCGCCCCATGCTGTTAACTCTCCTTACTGCGCTCGGGAGATGCAACTTGCCTGCAGACATAACAAACGCATCATCCCGCTTTTGCATGTGGAGGAAATCAGCCAAGAAATCTGGCGACGGCGGCATCCTCAAGGGACTGATGAAGATTGGCGAGCCTACCAAGCCAAAGGTCTGCACTCTAGCTTCGCCAACATGCATCCGGCGATCGCAAAGATTAACTGGATTTATTTTCGAGCCGGGATTGATGATTTTGAGAAAGCTTTTGCTGGACTACTCGCCATCTTTGAGCGCCAGCAGGACTATATTCATCAACATACGACCTGGTTGATCAGAGCCCTTGCTTGGGAGCGCCATCAAAAACAATCGCGTCATCTACTCACGGGTGAGGAGCGGCAACAGGCTGAGGCATGGCTGAAGATTCGCTTCAAAGATGAACAACCTCCGTGTATTCCCACTGACCTGCACTGTGAGTTCATTACCGAGAGCGCGAAAAACGCTAACAATCGGATGACTCAGGTATTCCTCTCCTATGCCGAGGAAGACACAACCATCATGGAGCAGGTGCGGCGATCGCTGAGGCGCGAAAGCTTTACCGTCTGGACCAACACCACGGATATTCAGACAGGTGTTGTATTTCAGCAGGCGATCGACCGGGGGATTGAGGAAGCCGATAACCTGGTCTATCTGCTCTCGCCCGACTCACTCAAGTCAGAGTACTGTCAGCGGGAAATCGATTACGCCTTGTCACTCAACAAACGCATTATTCCCTTGCTAGTTCGAGAAACAGAGCTGGCTCAAATACCTTCCATGCTGCAGAACTTACAATATATTGACCTTACGGATAATGTGGTAGAGACGGACTATTGGCAGGATGAGAGCCAACTACTGAGAATTTTGCGTCAGGAGGCCCCCTATTACGAAGCGCACAAGATGCTGCTGGCCAAGGCCCTGAAGTGGGAGCGGCAAAAACACAATCCCTGTATTCTGCTGAGGGGCTATAACTTACGCCAGTACCAAACCTGGCTAAAGGTCGCCAAACAGCGAGATCAACACTGTCCTACTCCGCTGCAGGCGGAATTTGTGGCTGAAAGCCTTCGCCAGCCGCCAGATCAAACGCTAAGTGTGTTTATTTCCTATGCTCCCATCGATCGGGATTTTGCCTACAGGCTCAACGAGACGTTGCAGATTCAGGGCAAGACCACTTGGTTCGAACAGGAGAGCATCGCCTCTGGGATCGATTTCCAAGCGGAACTCTATCGGGGGATCGAAAACGCTGAAAATTTTCTGTTCATTATCTCTCCCA
>JAKSDM010000157.1 GCA_022360135.1 Pseudanabaenales cyanobacterium
ATCTCCGGTGGTGAACACCGTGGCGACAACCACACTGTCTCGATCAATCCCCAATTGATCGAGCGTTTCCCAAAGAGGTCTATAAAGCAGGTCCGCCCTAAATTTTCGCCTGATCTGTCCGGTCGGAATTCGTCCCTGCCGGAGTTGGGCGAAGACCTCTGTTGCTTGCAGCGCTCGCCCGTTTGCATCTTTTAAAGACCGTCGAACCACATAGGCGTACTGCCGATTGGGTTTAAGCACAATGCCGGGAAAGGGAGAAACCGCGAGTAAATGTTCCGGCACATAGAAGGGATCGGATGCTGGGGTAGAAGCCACGATGGGAAATAAACGCCCTCGCTCTGGTGAGTTGCGGCCAATGTCGATTAACAGAATGGGGGCGTCGATCGCGGTTGGGATGAGCTGATCAATATCAAGTGGCGCCAGCGGTTGATTGAAACGGAAATAGCCTGCAGCGGTGGTGGGAAAGCCGGGACGATCGCTGGCGATGGTTTTTAATCGCCTAACCAGACCAAAGGGTTTGGAGAAAACGGGGAAACCCGACAGATCAGGCCGTCCATTGGCGCCTAGCCGCAAATCTGAGGGGTAGGGGAGGTTGTAGAATTGATCGGGGTTTTGCAGATCGGCATTGAGATCAAACGTGGCGATCGCAGCCGTTGGCGCTTGAGCAACGACGGTGGTTTGGAACAGATTAATGAAATAAAGGATAGAAATGAAGCTGGGAGCCAAACCAATTCTACACCAGCGTCGGAGGCGTTCACTAAACCCTAAAGACTTCATCTCGATTCCTGCTGCACCTTGCATTAGTATAGATTGCTGCAACAATCAAACGGGTGTAATAGGGGATGAAGATCCATCATAATTAAGTTTTAATACAAGATCTTGACTCGATATGCTGACACCGAGGTCTCTTCTGTAAAATCACAGCCTAAGGCTTTCGTAAGTGGTCTATCTATCACAAGCTTTTCACGGTTTAAAAAAGATGTCTGATCCAGCTCTCTCGAAACTCTTGGAAGTTGACTCTGACCTGGCGGTGCAGGAAACTGACTTATTAGCCCAATTGGAGGCGGTTCGAGCGAGGCGGGCAAGTCTCCAAACCGTGGTTGGAATATTTGCTTCAGAAGCAGAAACGACATCCAAGGAAAATGGCTCTGGGTCCGCCATCCCGGCCGAGATTAAAACGCCTGCGGCGTCACAAACCAAAGCTTCTCGGAAGCGTAAGGCTGTCGAAGAAAAAGATAAAAAGACGCAGCCCACTACTGCGCCTAAAGACGTTAAGCAGCAGCGTCGAGGTTGGCAACAGTACGTGCGTGATGAATTTCGCAAGACGCCCCTGCCGGAAGTGGTGTTGTGGGTTTTGCAAGACCATCCAAAGGAGACATTCAAGATCGCCAGGATGGTGGATACCATCTTTGTTAAGTCAATACCCCAAGCAGCTCGCAAGGGAGCGCGTGAGCGGGTCTCAAATATTCTGGCTGAAGGGGCCCGAAAGAATCGATGGTATCGGGGCAAGCTGGGTCGCTATAGTTTATCCAAGCTGTAAGATAGGGGCCAATCCAACGTCAAGATTTCAGCGTCATTAGCTATCGGGCGTGGTCGACAAGTCATCGGCGGCGTGGAACAAGAAGTTCTGCTTTGGTGCGATCCCCAAGGGAAGACGTATTCGACGCCAGAGGAAGTGATTCAAACTATGCAGGCGGAGCTTGAGGCAGAGCGTCAACGGGCAGAACGGTTAGCTGAGTATGTGCGATCGCTCGGTGTCGATCCAGATAATTTACCCGAACTGTAAGGGGTGAGAAAAGATTTTCTGTTGTGTGGGATCCAATACACTTTGAAAAGGCGGTCTAGCCGATCTCAGCGGTGCGTCGGGTTGCTCGGTTATAGCTGAGGCTACCTGAAACAGCAATGAAGCAACCTACGACGACTGAATCGTGACCAATAGGAAGGGGCGTTCTTTCATAGTTCACCAACATCTCGGAGTATAGCCTCAACCAGATTAGAGCGAATGTATATGCCGCTATTGCGCAATTGTTCAATGTAGACTTTCACTTCAGAAATTAAGCCTGCCTTTTTAGCTCTTCGCAAAATACCAAGCGTCCCAATTCGACGAACGCCTAGGCGTTCTGCCACCCGTCGCGCCTGGGCGTCGTCAAGCAAAACTGTACTGTCTGGAATGGATTGAGCTAAAGCGATCGCTTCGGCTTCCCCTCGATCTATCAAGATAGACAATGGCTCTAGCATTTTTGGCTCTGGAGCCTGAATGGTCAGCCATGTCAACTGCCTGAACACCTGTGCCCCCGGTAAGCCTGCGCCTTGAACGGTGACTTCATCCCATACCGCAGGAGAAGCCAAAACTTGCTGATATAGTTGGGGTAAGAGTTCTAGCTGTTCAACAATGGCGAGTGAAATGAGGGGACTGCTATCGGCAATGATGGCGGCGTTAGTCATCGCGTAGCTCGTCGGCGATTTGATCGTCGTCCAGATTGATTACCAGGATTTGCAGCCGTCCAAGTTCATACATGAATTGCACCTTGCCCATGTGGCAAAAGGCAGCGGCTTTACCGAGCGATAGACGGCGGAGTTCGAATAGCTTGACTGCGAGTAGGAAGGCGAGTTCTGCTTCTAAATCTTCGGGTAATTTGCCGGAGGTGATCAGAAGGTCGTCTGGATAGGGGAGAGAAAGGGTAGGCATGATGGCGGTTTTGGGTGTTTAGCCAGGCACGGCGTTATCTAATCTTAAAGCCTGTAGGGATGCGTTGGCTTGCCAAGCGCTTTTGACAGTTTCGTTAAATTTTATGGATGTCCAAAACGCCAGAGAATGAGCAAGCAGTAAATTTGAC
>JAKSDM010000250.1 GCA_022360135.1 Pseudanabaenales cyanobacterium
AAAAGTAGTTAGGAGAAGGGTCAATACAACAATTACTGCAATACCTTCTTCTTTATGACTTGTTTATTCATACCATGCAAAAAACACTCTTTCATAACACAACAAGAGATGAATTAATTTCTTTGAATACCCTCTTAAACATCTCATTGTTTTATTTCTACTTTATATAAGATTCATAAGTCTTTATTCGCCTTTTATAAAGCATCTTTGATTCTTTTCAGATATTTGATACTATTATTGTACTGGGTGGAGCATAGGTTCAATCAAGCAGGGGATTGCTTCACACTATCGAGGATGCGCTACCACGCTTCAAACGCAGCGTTTGTTCAATGAATAAAAAACTGATTTAGGGTCGTATCTATCTCTCTAGAAATACCAACAGTCGTCTCTGAAGCAAATAGACTGTAGAAAATCATTTCCTAATCTAGAGATGGTTTCTAAAATACCTATGATTTTTTGCTGGAATGCAAAGTTGAGACATGTTTTTACCTGAGTGATTGACTCCCTAATATCATTTTTTGTGGATTTTGTCAATATTCCTCTTGTACTCCCGAAAATTATTATTGGGTTAATTTAACAAATCTGACTAGAGACATTTGGGAGTTCAAGTCTATCTTGACACTGGCCAGTCGGAGAATAGGGCTTAATTCCTATTTGAATACGCTATCTCTAAGCAAAGGCAAAGTACATTCATTGATTCATTCACCCTAGATGAGATGAAATTGCCCCTTATTTAAGACAGTGCTGAGACTGGAAATTATTGCTGATTTCCTGAAATCACCTCAGGAGTCATGAATATATTAGGGCAAATTGACCTCCCTAGCTGTCACGCGATTGGCGTCATAGCGCAAAACCCTCTGTCCTAGCCATTGACTCCCTGAATAGACATTTCCAAATCTATACGCAGATATCTATGAGCCCAGTCCCCATGGCTAGCTATCAACCCTCTCAAAAGTTACAACCGCTGAGTTTACTGGCGCAGTTCACCAATCGCCGGGTCAGTGGTTGTTTAAGAGTCTCTACAGAGTCAGCCATATGGTCAATTTATTTTGAGCGTGGAAAACTTGTCTACGCCTCAAATTCAGTTAAGCCATTTGACCGTCTCGATCGCCAGCTGCGGCGTCTCGGCGCTCAAGTGCCGACCTTGGGGAGTGCAACGCGCTTACAGATGCGTCTTCTGTTCGAACCCATAGAGGAAGAACCTGACAACATCAGTTCCGATTATCAAGCAATTTGCTGGTTAGTAGCGCAGCAGCATCTACACCCAAATCAAGCCGCAACCCTGATAGGAGAATTGGCTAAGGAAACCATGGAGCCTTTTCTGCTGATTCGAGAAGGCTGCTATGAGCTGATTGAAACCGAAGCCATTGCCCAAATGGCTAAATTTTGTCAACTGGACTTACGCTCTTTAGTCGAATCCTGTCATAACCAACTGCAACAAAAGCGGTCTATAGGACAAGCGACCCAGCCAATTGCCTCATCTTCCAGCTTGTTACAGCATCATAGCCCGCGCAATCTATCCAATGGAGCCCAATCATCAATCCCCATTAAACCAAGCTATGGCTTAATGGAAAATCGGAATTGGACAGCCCCCAGCGAATCTCTGCTTGAACCTTCAGAAGGAAGTACTAAAAAGACTTATACCATTGCGTGTATCGATGATAGTCCAACTGTTCTAAGCACTATTCATAAATTTCTCGATGACACAAGCTTTTCAGTTATCACAATCAATGATCCCGTCAAAGCACTGATGCAAATTATCCGCAGCAAGCCCGATTTAATTTTGCTAGATGTCACCATGCCAAATCTTGATGGATATGAGCTATGTGCGCTTTTACGTCGGCATCCTGATTTCAAAAATACACCCATTGTTATGGTAACTGGCAATACCGGTTTGATTGACCGTGCAAGGGCTAAGTTGGTTAGAGCCTCGGGGTATTTGACAAAGCCTTTCGAGCAATCAGATTTGCTCAAAATGGTGTTTCAGCATCTAAGTTCCTGATCAGTGTCCCATATTTGAATTGAACTGAAAACTTAACTGGGTCCTGAGGGAGAAACGGCTTGCTTTTGTATAGTCCTAAATACCAGATGTTGTTTTAACGGGTTGAGAATTGAAGGATGGTTACTACAAAAATGGGAAAAATTTTACTCGTAGAAGATACCCTTTCCGAAATGGAGCTAATGAGCCACTATTTGCGGGAAAGTGGATATTTAGTGATCAATGCAATCACTGCTCAAGAAGGGATAGAAAAAGCCATTGAACAAAAACCTGATGCTATTGTCACTGATGTTGTGATGCCTGGCATGAGTGGATTTGAACTATGTCGAAGCCTTAAAAAAAATCCCAATACTGCAAACGTACCCATCGTTATTTGCACCTCTAAAAATCAAGAAATTGACCGCCTTTGGGGAATGAAACAAGGAGCTGACGCCTACGTCACTAAACCATTCACCCGGGAGCAACTTCTCCGCGCTGTCAAATCAGTTTTGGTATGAATTCATGAATACTTCAGCGCTTACCTTGCAAAGAGATCGGACTCAAAACACGATTGGGGAGACGTATCTTAAGATTCAGCTTGGTCTCAAAACATCCGCCGTTTTATCAACCAAACATGTTCAAGAAGCTCTGGTTCTCCCGGCTCACCAATTGACCCCTATGCCCAACATGCCTGCCTGCATGTTGGGTCTGATTAATCGACGGAGTCGCGTGTTGTGGGTGATTGACCTGGCTCAAATTTTGGGCTTACCTAACCCCGAGACCAGCTCTCAGCAAAACAGTTTAGTCCTGCTTCAGGTCGGCTCAATCTTGCTGGCCTTGCTAGTCAAGCAAATTGAGGGTATTGCTGGTTTCACAGCAGAGACAATTCAATCTCCGCCAGGATATGTCACCTCAGCCTTGGTCCCCTATCTGCGTGGGTGCATATTGCAAAAACAGGAAATTCTGCTGGTGCTAGATGCAGAGGCCATTGTTCAGTCCCCTGTTCTCAGTGGTCATTGAATTTACCTACGCATATTACTGGAATTTCATCCATTCATTCCCGCATCTAGGCGACCGTTTATTTACCCGATTATTTATATGACTACGCAATATCGCAGAACTCCCAACGGCAAAAAGCCTGACCTGAGTGAATATACGACTAGCTTTCAACCCAGCTTAGCGGATACCGAGGATGGAGGTTTAACTTCCCAACCCTCGCCTTATCGAGGGTCTGCCAACGGCTTTCCAAGGGTTACCCGCAAAAGCAAAGTTCCCCTTGGGTATTGGTTCTATAACTTACCGGTGCGTCAGAAGCAGTTACTAGGTCTATTCACCTCAGAGGCGATCTCGATACTTGGCCTAGTGGGCGCCAGTTCTCTGCTAATTATTTTTGGTGGACGCGCCCAACTCCTCAACCAAGCTAAATCCGAGTTGGCTGTTAGCCAGATTCAATACGATATTAAGGTTAATCAGATGGGGTTTGGCTTTCGGGGTCAGTCAGATAACCCAGCCATTATTGAGGCGGCTAGAGCCCATGCAGTTGGCTCAGCCCTCCCGTCTGGAACTGGAGAGTCAGTCAAACAAATTCTCCAGAATGAAATCACAGCGCGCAACATTGAGTACGCCACACTGGTTGGCAAAGACTTACAGATTATCGCCAGCGCCAATGCCGACCGCACTGGAGAACGGTTTGACCCAGAAGGGCTAGTTGGAACTGTGTTGGCCCATCCTCGCCAGCTCAAAGCTAGCGCGATTGTCAGCTGGTCTGAGTTGGAAAAAGAATCTCCCCCCCTACCCAATGGCTTCGCCAATCGAGACGCACTCGTTCGATACACCGTTACCCCCGTGCGAGACTCCAATACAGATGGGGTGATCGGCGCATTGATATCCGGAGACATTGTTAACCACAAGCCAGAAATTCCAGAGGGCGTACTCACAGCATTTCGGAGCGGTTACAGTGCGATTTACGCCTACAAACCCAACGGTGAATATACCCTCGCGACTGCTTTAGATCTGGGCGACAAGGGTAATCTAGAGCTGGCTCAACCCAATCGACGGCTTACCGATGAAACAATTTTAGACCAGGCGGCCAATGGGACTGGAGCGGTGACCCAACGGTTGATGGTCGGCGACCAAACCTATACTATCGCCGCTGAGGCAATCTCTAACTTCAAGGGCGAGCCAGTCGCGATCCTGGTGCGCGGAACCTCAGAAGCTGCTCTTAACGCCTTGATCTTCAATAGTCTGAAACTACAATTGATCATCGCCACCTTAGCGCTGATTACAGATATAGTTCTGGCGGGGCTGTTGGGCAGATCCATTGTGAAACCTTTGCGGCGGCTACAAGAAGCGACCCGGCAATTTAGGATGGGCGATCGCCGCGCCCGCTCAGATATTTTTTCTAAAGATGAAGTCGGTCAGGTAGCTCATGCGTTCAACCAGCTGGCGGATAGTATCGTCAGCTCTGAAGCAGCCCTACGACAACAATCGGTTTACCAAAGTATCTCAGCAGAAAGGGCAAGACTATTAACCGCTCTAACGATTCGGATTCGCCAGTCCCTCAATCCCGAAGAAATTCTTAACACTACCGTGGAAGGCGTCCGAGAGGTCCTGCAGGTCGATCGGATGCTGATTTATCAATTCCATCCCGATTTTCAGAGCGGCGCCATCACTGCAGAGGCAGTTGCTCCAGGCTGGATAAGTGCGTTCGGCAGTGTGATTGAAGATCCCATGCTGCCCGAAGCGATCGAACGGTTTCGAAGTGGCCGCATCTCCACCGTTGAGAATCTGAATCAGGCAAATCTGACCCATTGTCACTGCGAAATTCTCAAGCGACTGGAAGTTCAAGCCAATATAGTGGCCCCAATTGTGGTTGGAGATGACCTCATGGGTCTTCTGTGCGCCCACCAGTGCTCTGGTCCTAGAGCCTGGGAGGAAGGTGAAATTGACCTGGTTCAACAGATCTCAACTCAAGTGGGTTACGCCCTGCGCCAAGCCAACCTAATGCAACAGCAGCGCGCTACCGCCGATCGCGAACGGCGGCTCAATCAGATTGTCTCTCAATTGCGTGAATCCCTCGACCCGGACCAGATCTTCAGTACAGTTGTGCGGGAAAGTCGACAGGTTCTCGCCGCCGACCGCGTCGTTATCTATCTCTTTGATCGGCATTGGCAGGGTACGATTGTGGCTGAGTCGGTCGGCTCAGGTTGGCCAGCTGCTATGGGCGCCCAGATTGACGACCCCTGTTTCGCCAATAAATATGTTGAGAAATATCAGCAAGGGCGAGTGCAAGCGACAGAAAATATTTATGATGCGGGTCTGACCGAATGTCATTTAAAGCAGTTGGAGCCTTTCGCCGTCCAGGCCAATTTGGTCGCTCCCATTCTTAAGAATGGTAAGCTCCTGGGATTGTTAATTGCGCATCAATGCGCCGCCCCTCGGGCGTGGGACGGATTGGATATTACCTTCTTGAAACAGGTGTCTATTCAGCTAGGCTTTGCCCTAGAGCAAGCAAGTCTATTCGCCCAATTAGAACAGTCTCGACTAGAGGCGGAAGCCCTTTCAGAGGAGCGGCGCCAACAACAAGAAATGCTCCAGATGCAATTGGTTGAACTTCTGGGTGATGTAGAAGGC
>JAKSDM010001304.1 GCA_022360135.1 Pseudanabaenales cyanobacterium
ATTTTCCTAACCCAAAACAGCTCAACCCTAACCATATCGCTACCCGGGCCGAGGTGGCGGCGATGGTGTATCAGGGGATGACAGCTCTACAACAAGTTCCGCAGGTAGATTCTCAGTATGTGGTGACTTTATAGACTGTAAATCAGGAGAAGGGATCACTGATTACTGATTACCGGCAGCCAGCCGCTAAAACTGCCGTAGAAACCTCAAATCACTGGAATAAAGCCGACGAATATCATCGATTTGATTTTGCACCATGGCCAGACGCTCTACGCCGAGACCAGCGGCGAATCCAGTGTAAATTTCTGGATCATAGCCAACTGCTTTGAGGACATTGGGATCAATCATGCCGCAGCCCAGAATTTCTAACCAGCGGCCTTGCCATTTTACATCCACCTCTGCAGACGGTTCGGTGAAAGGGAAGTAGCTGGGTCGGAAACGGACTTCAGTTTCTCCAAATAAGCGTTCTAGAAAAACTTTGATTGTCCCCTTAAGGTCCGTGAAGGTTAGCCCCTGATCGACAGCGAAGAATTCAACTTGGTGAAACAAAGCGGCATGGGTAGCGTCCACAGTATCCCGACGATAGCAACGGCCTGAAGCAACCACTCTCATGGGCGGTTCGTGCTCCTTCATATAGCGAATTTGTACGTTTGAGGTGTGGGTTCGCATCAGATTGCCGTCTGGCAGGTACAGGGTGTCCTGCATATCACGGGCTGGGTGATCGGACAAGAAGTTGAGCGCTTCAAAGTTGTAGTAATCAGTCTCTATTTCTGGTCCTTGAGCGACGGTGTAGCCCAACCCGAGAAAGATATCGATGATTTGATCGGTAATACTGTTAATCGGGTGGATTCGACCTTGAGATGTATAAACCCCAGGCATTGTAACATCTAGGGTTTCTGCTTCAAGTTGGGCCTCCATTTGGGCTGCCTGCAGCATTGTTTTTCGTTGCTCCAAATTCGCCTGCAGGACATCCTTAATGGTATTGGCAAGGGCGCCGATGCGCGGACGATCAACCGCCGCCAGTTTACCCATACCCCCTAACACTTTAGAAAGTTGGCCTTTTTTGCCCAGATAATTGACTCGCAACTGTTCCAGGTCATTCAGGGCGGCGGCGGCGATCTCATCCTGAGCAATTTGCTTCAGGGTTGCGAGTTGAGCCTCCAAATCATTCGGCTGTGGGGTCATGCCAGTGGAATTTGAGTGAAGAACAAGAAAATTTTGGGAATTCCGGAGAATTTTTGAGAATTTAATTTTGAGGATCTAAATCGAATTCTGGGAATTCAGAATTATAGACCGATCGGCAAGAATCCTTCCTTTAGTGTATGGGGTTCATGGGCTAATTTATAAGGGGCGAAGCAATAATCTTGGCATTGTCTCCAGACACACCGGATGACTGCTGACTGGACTCATGGGCGCAGAGAAACTCATTCTCAGATTTGATCACACTGATTTACTCATACTGACTAGAAATAGTTAATTAGGATAAGAACCAGCGATTTTCATCCAAATGGGCGTACGCAGCTGATGCAGAACTATGATTGAGCGACTAACCTAAAGCAAGCCAGTTGGGGTAGAACAGGATCCAGGAGGCGATTCTAGAATACTAAGGATGTCCACACTCCTAACTCCCAATTGCTCATCTCCCCTCTTCAACTATGAATTTACTTATTAGCAATGATGATGGTATCTTCGCCTTGGGTATCCGCACCCTTGCGAATACCCTGGCGGCGGCAGGGCACCAGGTGACCGTGGTTTGTCCTGATCGAGAGCGCTCGGCTACTGGTCATGGTCTTACCCTACACAAGCCAATTCGGGCTGAAGGGATAGAGGCAGTATTTCAATCCGACGTGAAAGCTTGGGCTTGCTCAGGAACCCCGTCTGATTGTATCAAACTCGCCCTCGGCGCGTTAGTCAATACCCCGCCTGATTTTGTCCTTTCAGGGATTAATCATGGCGCTAACCTAGGGACAGATATTCTCTATTCTGGAACCGTATCTGCAGCCATGGAGGGAATGATAGAGGGAATTCCCGCGATCGCGTTTAGCCTAACCAGTTTTACCGATAATGATTTCCAGCCCGCTGCAGATTTTGCCAATACTTTATTAGACCAGTTAATTAACTATCCCCTTGCAGCCCCCATCTTACTCAATGTTAATGTGCCAGCAGTGAGTGAGGCGCAGATCAAGGGCGCTATCATTACCCGTCAGGGGATGCGGCGGTATTTTGACCTGTTCGAAAGGCGAGTTGATCCTCGAGGAAAAATATACTATTGGCTGGCTGGGGAAGTGATTGAGGAAATTGAGCCAGAAACTTCAGATTTTGGTGACAGATCACAGCCTCTTAACCATCAGGAGGGTTTAGAATCTACCCATTACATACCGACAGATGTAGAAGCAATTAAGGAGAATTACATCACCATTACGCCTCTCCACTACAATTTAACTTCGCTATCGGGGTTGAACCATCTGCAGACGTGGCGAATAAACTGTTCTGAGAATTTTATTAAACGTGATTGCTAAAACAAGGGTTCAGTTTAATCTACCGCTTGGCGCATAAAACAATGTTTTCGCAAGATAGGCCCTGCCAATCTTTTTGCTTTCTGACTAGGCATACGGTAAAGCTTTCTACCAGTCTTCCTCCCTCCTAGACTGTTGACAGTTGACAAATGTATTCAAGAATCCTATCTGATTGATTTTCATTCAATTTATGTTCAATAGAATTAATAGAATTTCAGGTGCGGTGTAACTAGGTGAATGGCTAATTCAGAGGAGTTTGGTTGACTTTGGCAAGAGTGACTCATGTCTGAGGTAGAGAATAAGTTTACGGTTAAATTCTGGGGTGTGAGGGGGAGTATTGCTTGTCCGGGTCCTCAAACGGTTCGCTATGGCGGCAATACCTCTTGCATTGAGATGCAGATAGGCGGACAGCGCTTCATCTTTGACGGTGGAACTGGGCTTCGGGTGCTTGGCCAAAAGCTCCTCACCGAAATGCCCTTAGAGGTGAATATGTTCTTCACCCATTCACACTGGGACCATATTCAGGGTTTTCCCTTCTTTGTCCCAGCTTTCATCAAAGGGAACAAATTCAATATCTATGGGGCGATCGCTCCCAATGGCTCGACGATTGAGCAGCGGCTAAATGACCAAATGCTCCATCCGAACTTCCCCGTACCGTTACAGATTATGGGAGCCAGTCTTAAATTCTGTGACCTGGAAATTGGTGAGATTGTCAAGGTTGGAGATATCCAGGTTGAAAACGCCCTGCTCAATCATCCGGGTGAGGCTGTCGGCTATCGGGTAACCTGGCGAGGTCTATCGGTAGCCTATATCACCGACACAGAGCATTTTCCTGATCGTTTAGATGAGAATGTTCTATGGCTCTCTAGAGATGCTGATCTGATCATCTACGACGCGACATATACAGATGATGAATATTACAACGAAAAAACCAGTAAGGTTGGCTGGGGACACTCTACCTGGCAAGAGGCAGTAAAGATTGCTCACTCCGCCAATGTGAAGCAGTTAGTCATTTTCCACCATGATCCTCTCCACAGTGACGAGTTTATGGACCAGGTGGCGGCTAACACCGCTGCCTCCTTCCCGAATAGTGTGGTGGCTAAGGAGGGTATGGTAATTGAACTGACGCCTCCCAAAGATAAGGGAGTAGAACAAGCCTAAGCATCAACTGTCCAAGGGTAACTCATGAGGAGGAACCAAGATTGTGTGTCAGGCGTCAAGTGAAACGTTTACCTAGCCGCTTGGGAGACAAGGGTCAGTCGCTAATGGCCAAACGCTCGTCAGAAAAGTATGATGGCGCTAAATTAGGTAAAAATGTAAAGCGTGTGGATTACTTCTTCTCTCAGTACTGCTAGAACCCCAAGTGTCATTGCATTGGGAAATTTTGACGGTGTTCATTTAGGACACCGAGAGGTCATACAGCCAATTTTAAACCTTGGCGATCGCTCAATAGCAGAAATTCCGGCAGGTATTAGCAGCTCTGTGCTTAATTCCACCTTCCTTGCTGCGGTTCAAGGTTATAGCGCCTGCAATGGACAACTGATTGAGACGACATCTGACAATTCATCGCAGACGGCGCCAGGCTGTCAAGATAGGTCGGTCAGGTCTTATGTAACTGTATTGACCTTCTTTCCCCATCCCCAGGAATTTTTTTCGGGTCAGTCTCGTCCTCTACTGACCACTTTGGATGAAAAGGTCCTTCAGTTGAAAAGCATGGGGGTAGAGCAGTTAGTGCTGTTGCCCTTTAACCGAAAGCTAGCAGAGCTGAGTCCCCAAGCATTTGTGGAGACTGTTTTAATCCAAAAACTCCAAGCCCGCCATATCAGTGTGGGCGTTGATTTTCGATTTGGACATCGACGGGCGGGATCATCAGAGGATTTGCGAGCGTTTGCAACCGCCTACGAGATTCCGGTCACCATTGTTCCCCTCAAATTCTATGACGATGAACGGATCAGTAGTTCTCGAATTCGCCAAGCGTTACAGACGGCGAATCTGCTCCAGGCGGAACAGCTATTGGGCCGACCCTATAGTTTGACAGGACGGGTAATCAAAGGCCAGCAACTGGGTCGCACGCTGGGTTTCCCAACGGCAAATTTGAAGCTGCCGCCAGAAAAATTCGTGCCTCGAAACGGAGTTTATAGCGTCAAGGTTTACGGTTTAACCACTAATTCTAACGCCTCTCCTCTCCCGGGTGTGATGAACATTGGCTACCGTCCTACCGTTGACGGTCAAACTCAAACTATCGAGGTCCACTTGCTCAACTGGTCCGGCGACCTATATGGACAGACCCTGACGGTGAGCTTGGAGGCATTTTTACGACCGGAACAGAAATTTGATTCTCTCGATAGCCTGAAAGTCCAGATTCAGAGAGATTGTGAAGCGGCGACTACCCGTTTGATGGTGGGCGATCGCAGCTAAATTGGGCATGATAAGCCTATGAGGCGATCGTTGAGAGGGCCCATGAGAGAGCGAATTGATCAGCTAGTCCACAACCTGAGTAAAACCATCGTCGGTAAAGCCGAGGCAATTCGCTTAGTGTTAGTCGCTCTCTTCTCGGGGGGACATGCCCTGCTAGAAGATGTGCCTGGCGTTGGCAAAACCCTGTTGGCTAAATCTCTGGCGCGCTGCATTGATGGCAAATTCCAACGGATTCAGTGTACACCGGACCTGTTGCCTACCGATATCACCGGCGCCAATATTTGGAATCCCAGTAATGGAGAGTTTCAGTTCCTGCCGGGGCCCGTATTCGCCAATATTCTGCTGACTGATGAAGTTAACCGCGCCGCCCCCCGCACCCAATCCGCCCTGCTAGAGGTAATGGAAGAGCAGCAGGTGACGATTGATGGCGTCTCTCGCTCGGTTCCCGACCCATTTTTTGTCATCGCCACGCAAAATCCCATCGAATATCAGGGGACCTTTCCCCTCCCAGAAGCCCAGATGGATCGCTTTGCCCTCTCTTTTAGCCTGGGTTATCCAACCGAATCCGAAGAGCTGAAAATGCTACAGCGGCTCCAGGCGGGAATTACCCCCGAAGATTTGCAACCCTGCATCACCCTATCAGAAATGCAGGAACTCCGCCGTCAATGCGCTCAAGTCAAAATCGAGCATTCCCTGCAGCAGTACATCCTGGATTTGGTGCGAGCAACTCGTCAGGATGAAGATATCACTTTAGGCGTCAGTCCTCGCGGCGCCATTGCGCTGTATCGAGCGATCCAGGCCTTAGCCTTGCTGGAAGGACGAGACTACGCTATTCCTGATGATGTTAAATTATTGACCCCTCATGTGCTGGCCCATCGTCTGATTCCTGCAGGGGGGCATCGGGCCACCGCCATCATTGAGCGCTTGCTGAAATCTATAGCGATTCCTTAGCTCCACGCCACTCCGCCAATAATTTCCCGTTGGGCTTAAAAGCCGATTAATGGGAGATTTACTATCTCTTAACCTGAAAAAGGTAAAATCATTTGCTGTTAAGCCCATACACCGGTATTGAGTAGCGTGCTCTGTATCGGTGTTTGCTTATGACCACATTGATTGGCGATAGCTATTCCAAAGGGGAAAGTCGGCAATATGAGCCTTAAGCGTAGACACTTTTTGATGTTTCTCGGCGCCACTGCTGGGGCCGCTAGTTTGATTCCTCTCGGAAAAGCCGGTGAAACGCCTTCAACATCATCCCTCCAAGACCCATACACGTCAGCCAGCGGCAATGGTTTGAGCTTCCGCCCTGTTAAAGGACCTATGCCCTATGAAGGGGTTGGGGTAAAAACGGCTCAGCAAACTGCAGAGTATAGCAGCTATGGAGTCAAAGATGATTTAGTCTTGCCTGAAGGGTTTACCTACGATGTGATTGCTTCCTGGGGCGATCGCGTCGGTGACGCTCGTTTTGGCTATAACAATGATTACCTTTCCTTTGTCCAAACTGGCCCTGATAAAGGCTATCTAACGATTAATTTTGAGTACATTAGCGCTAAAGCTTGGTCTCAAGCCTATGAGCCCGTCGTGGGGGAGTCACTGCCCTTGGCTCAGGTAATGACGATGCTGGAGTCTGCTGAAGATGGCGAAATTGACGCCTCAACCCTACCTGACAGCGACCCTCTGAAAGCACAAATTCAAACCATCTCGAAAGCAGCGCTGAGCGATCAAGGAATTGGCGTGATCTCTATACAGCGACTGGCTAATGGTCGCTGGGTCAGGGTTGAAGCCAGCACTGATCGCCGGATTACCGGCATTTCTGGCTTAGAAAACAGCGATCGCTATTTGCAGGCGACTGGACCCGCGACGGCCATTTTCAATAAGCAGGCAGGCCAAGGTTATAGCGATGGGTTAGGCAGTCGTATCATTGGCTCCTTTGGCAACTGTGCTGGGGGGACTACCCCTTGGGGAACCGTCCTAAGCGCCGAGGAAAACATCCAGATTCAGGTCCCCGAAGCCGTTTATGCAGATGGCACTGCCTTTGCGCCTAGCGCCAAAGCCTTCGATGCTGAACTCAACGGTCAAGGTAACGTCCTGGGGCTGGCGGGGAATAAGTATGGTTGGATTGTAGAAGTGGATCCTAGCGATCCCAACGATTACGGGACCAAACATACCTGGTTGGGGCGCTTCCGTCATGAAGCAGTCGGTGTAAGGGTTGAAGCCGGTAAGAACCTGGCTTTCTACTCAGGAGACGATCGCCGGGGCGGTCATGTTTACAAATACGTTAGTCGAGACATCGTTAACGATCCTCAAGCAAAAACTAACTCTCGCTTGCTGACGGATGGTATATTGCACGTTGCTAAGTTGGCAGCCGATGGTACTGGACGTTGGATTGCCTTAAAATCCAGTACCCCAGTCGATCCAGTAAGGCTTAACACGATTGCAGGCGGCATGGTTACCCTGCCTCAACGTCCAGAAGGCGGTTTCTTCAAAGCAGAGAGTGAGGCTGTGATTGAAGACTTCAAAAAGCAGTACGCGACCTTGGACGATTTGTATGAGGGCAGTAGTGAGGAGAAGCAGGGCGCTATTTTAATTGACGCTCACTTTGCCGCCAATGCAGCTGGAGCAACCAACACTGGCCGCCCTGAAGATACGATGGTGGACTCCGATGGAGCTCTCTACATCACCTTCACCTCTGGCGGTCCTGGTGGAGATGGCGGCCCCGATAACATCATCTTCCAGGGACCCAATGGCGAAACGCCCTATGAGCACGGCTGGATCATGAAACTACTGGAGGATGGAAATGATCCAGCAGCCATGACTTTTCGCTGGCAGATGATTGCTTTAGGGGGTGAACCAGCGGATGGCGGATGGGGGTTTTCTAACCCAGACAATCTGGAGATTGACGCCAACGGTAACCTCTGGATGGTCACAGATATGTCCACCAGCAAGCATAATTTTGAGGTGGCTAGTCGAATCGATGCAGTGGGCAATCCCGTCAGTCAATCCAACCTACGGGGCCTATTTGGCAACAACTCTATCTGGTTCATACCGACTTCAGGTGCGGATGCGGGTGAAACTTACATGTTTGGCTATGGACCCATGGAGTGTGA